>DATCZZ010000035.1:0-8043 GCA_036525635.1 Psychromonas sp.
TCGTCCACAGGAGCTCTCAGAGCAGCAAGTTCAAACAGTGCTGACTCGTAGTCTAATTTTTCAAATAAAGGGCTTAGAGTTGATTCTAGAGCGCCTAAAATTTCAGACAATGCGATTTCAGCAGGCTCCTGCAGCAAAGAACTGTCTATTTCGGCACTTATCTCACCTTTTACTTTCGCTAATATATTACTGATACGTTTATTCGCGGCAGAAATTGGCGCTGCTTCAGGTAGAGTTTGGAACTTGGCAACGGCCTGAATACGTTTTTCAAAATCGACCGGTTTAGTTGGACGACGATCCAGCACTGATTGAATCAGTTCCACAGAATAACCATTCGCTTGGTAAGTCGCACGGAATCGCGCAAATAAGAAATCAACCACATCTTGCACAACCTTAACATTGGTTAATTTATTACCATATTGTGCTTTTGCAATTTCAGTTAATACCACCACATCAAGATCCAGATTTTTTTCTGTAATGATGCGTAGTAAACCAATGGCAGCACGGCGAAGTGCAAATGGATCTGCAGCCCCTTTCGGCGCTTGACCAATACCAAAAATACCCACTAATGTATCAAGCTTATCGGCTAAAGAAACACAGCATGCGACTAAAGATGTTGGTAATTTATCACCAGAAAAACGCGGTAAGTACTGTTCATTTAAGGCAATAGCGACTTCGTTATCTTCTCCATCATGCTGCGCATAGTACATCCCCATGATGCCTTGAATATCAGGAAACTCCATGACCATATCGGTCATTAAATCTGTTTTAGATAAAAGCCCGGCACGGAATGCGTGCCTAGTATCTGCTTTAATTTGCAGTGCGATATCTTCGGCAACATTAGCAATACGTTCTGATTTTTCTTTCAGCGTACCTAATTGTTGCTGGAATAAAACACTGGATAAAGACTCCAAACGGCTTGCTAATGTTTTTTTCTTATCCGTTTCGAAGAAGAATTCCGCATCGGCCAAACGCGGGCGGACCACTTTTTCGTTACCACTGATCACTTGCACAGGATCACGACTTACAATGTTGGAAACAAAAATAAAGCGAGGCAATAAGTTGCCTTGCTTATCTAAGACAGGGAAGTATTTTTGGTTATCTTTCATGGTGTAGATCAGCGCTTCAGAAGGCACAGATAAGAATTTTTCTTCAAATGATCCCACTAAAGTAACAGGCCACTCCACTAATGACGTTACCTCTTCAAGCAAATTGTCATCAATTGCAGCGACACCATTTTCATGTGCCGCTAATGCCTCAACCTGGTCACGGATAATTGCTTTACGGCGTTCATAATCAGCAATAACTTTACCGCTATCATCCAGTAAGGCTTCATACTGATCTGCATGGTTAATAATGATTTCTGCATCACCTAAAAAGCGATGACCACGAATAGTGCGGTCAGATTCAATACCTAATAATTCACCTTGAATTAACTGTGCCCCAAATAACATGGTAACAGTATGAACAGGGCGGATAAATTGCGTGCTTGCGGATCCCCAGCGCATAGGTTTAGGAATAGGTAACTTGGCAAGTGCGCTGGCAGCTATTTCAGGGATCAGCTGCGCAACGGACAGGCCTTTAACTTCTGATTTAAATAATAACCATTCGCCTTTATCTGTGATGAGGCGATCCGCTTGTTCAACAGTAATACCGTTTGCATGAGCCCAACCTTGTGCAGCTTTGGTTGCCTGCCCCTGCGCATCAAAGGCTACATTCACTGACGGACCGCGTTTTTCAACTATTTTATCCGCTTGAGCAGCCGATAAATTAGCAACTATTAGCGCCAAACGACGTGGAGAGGCTAACCAGCGAACGCTGTCAAAGGATAACTCCGACTTTTTTAATTCAGCTTCAACGTTGTTTGCGAATGATTCTGCAAGGTTACGTAATGATTTTGGTGGTAACTCTTCGGTCCCCAGTTCAATCAATAAATTTTCTTGTGACATGAAAAGTGCCTCTATTTAACTAGGTTTTTGCAAAGTGGGAAACCAAGCGCTTCACGCTTAGCATAATAAGCTTCAGCCACTGCTTTTGATAATGTCCGGACGCGAAGAATGTAACGTTGACGTTCAGTAACCGAGATAGCATGGCGTGCATCTAATAGATTGAAAACATGGGATGCTTTCATAACCTGTTCGTATGCAGGTAGTGCTAAACCGGCATCAATTAGCTTTTGGCTGTCTTTTTCACACTGATCAAATTGCACAAATAGGGCGTCAACATCGGCATGCTCAAAGTTAAAAGCTGATTGCTCCACTTCATTCTGATGGAAGATATCACCGTATGTCACTTTACCCATTGGACCATCAGTCCAAACTAGATCATAGATACTTTCAACACCCTGCACGTACATTGCAATACGTTCTAAGCCATAGGTGATTTCACCGGTAACCGGGCTACATTCTAAACCACCAACCTGCTGGAAATAAGTAAACTGTGTTACTTCCATACCGTTTAACCAAATTTCCCAACCTAATCCCCAAGCACCGAGTGTTGGTGATTCCCAGTTATCTTCTACAAAGCGAATATCATGAATAGAAGTATCAATACCAATCTCTTCAAGGGAGCTTAAATACAGCTCCTGAATGTTTTTAGGAGATGGTTTTAATACCACCTGAAATTGGTAATAGTGCTGTAATCGGTTTGGATTTTCGCCATAACGACCATCTGTCGGACGACGACATGGTTGTACATAAGCACTGTTCATTGGTTCAGGACCAATTGAACGCAGGAAGGTTTGCGGATGGAATGTACCAGCACCCACTTCCATATCAAGTGGTTGAACAATGGCGCAACCTTGGCGAGCCCAGAAATCTTGCAACGCAAGAATTAGCCCTTGGAATGTTTTTGTATCGAATTTTTGCATGATTTCGGCTTCGAGTTGATGGTAAAAAATGATAAGTATTATACCTATTGAAGCTAATTATACCAATGACAATCAGTTACATAAGTCAACTTTGAAGTCAATAGTCAGGTTTAATGATCAAAGATGGGAAATTAAGTCTGAAATGAGGCAATATTTGAAGATAAAAATAGGGTAATAATACAAACTAACAGGAAACTTATTTTTTTAAACTCATTTACTCATGAGTTATTGGTTATACAATAGAGGAGCAACTAACTTTACAATAAAAACAGAACTAACCTTCAATAATAAACCACTAAAAGAAAGTGAACACTCACACAAAAAAAAACAGTCAAGCAAGTAATTACTCAGGAAAGAGAAAAAGATGCCCTGGCCGGTATATCTAAATCCGCATATTGAGGTAGCTTCCGGTATAATCAGAAGATTAAGTAATTCAATCAGAACAAGAGCATATGATTACAAAATTTAAGGAAAGCGACCTTTATTTTCCGATTAAAACCTTTTTAGCTAACTTGGGTTATAAAGTGAAGGGAGAAATAAAAAATTGCGATATCGTTGCCCAAAAAGATGATTCCATAATAATAATAGAGTTAAAATTAACCCTAAATATCACCCTATTATTACAAGCTGTTGAACGTTTTACACTTGCAGATATTGTCTATATTGCGATCCCCAAACAGTGCACGGTTTACACAAAACAGAGTTCAAAGGTTAAAAAATTAATTGCACGTTTAGGTTTGGGCTTAATCATTGTCGATATGCAGAAAGAAAATCAGTATGTTGAAGTGATCAATGATCCTAAGGATTACACTCCCCGTAAGAATAAAAGTAAACAAACAGAACTATTAAAAGAATTTTCAACCCGTATTGGTGACACCCAAAAAGGGGGATCAAAACCCACCAGAGCCGTTTTAACCGCTTATCGTCAACGCTGTATTAAAGTTGCTGAGCACTTATCAAAATTACCCTATAGTAAAGGCGTTGATATCAAAAATGCCATTAATGAACCACAAGCAACTCAGTTTTTAAGGGATAACTATTATGGCTGGTTTGAGAAAATTGAGCGGGGTATCTACCGTCTTTCAGAAAAGGGAGGAGATGAATTCCCTGCATGGGTAACAAAGATGGATAAGTTATCTGTTTGCACAAATAAAAAAGGCGACTAATAAGCCGCCTTTTTTGCCAGAAAGTTAAAATATCACTTACGGAGCATCTTAATAACTCGCAGTTGTGCAATTGCTTCCGCTAATTGCGCAGTAACAATCGCATAATCAATATCCGAACTCGGGTTTGAAATTTGCTCTTGTGCTGAACGTTTAGCTTCCTCTGCTTTGGCCAAGTCAAGGTCTTCACCTCGAATAGCCGTATCAGCAAGCACTGTCACACCATAAGGTTGAACCTCAAGAAAACCACCTGAGATATAAATAACTTCTTCATCACCATGCTGTTTCACCAATTTAACCATACCAGGTTTAATCGGCGTTAATAGCGGGGTGTGTCCAGGCATAATACCCAACTCACCTTCTTGACCGGATACTCGTATGTGGGAAACGCGTCCTGAAAACAAAGACGTTTCCGCACTTACAACATCTAGATGTGTGGTCATCGCTTTAGTCATAGTAACCTCCGGGTATTATAAGCGTTTCGCTTTTTCTACCGCTTCTTCAATCGCACCAACGTACAAGAAAGCTTGCTCAGGTATATCATCATAGTCACCGGAAATTAAACCTTTGAAGCCAGCTAATGTGTCTTTAAGAGGAACATAAATACCAGGTTGACCAGTGAATACTTCTGCTACGTGGTAGGGCTGAGTTAAGAAACGTTCAACTTTACGTGCGCGCGATACAACCAGCTTATCGTCTTCAGAAAGCTCGTCCATACCTAGAATTGCAATGATATCTTTAAGCTCTTTGTAACGTTGCAGGATACCCTGTACGCCACGGGCAACATCATAATGCTCTTGACCAACAACCAGCGGATCAAGTTGACGGGAAGTAGAATCAAGCGGATCGATTGCTGGGTACAGACCCAGCGATGCGATATTACGTGATAATACAACCGTTGCATCCAAGTGAGCAAATGTCGTTGCTGGTGATGGATCGGTTAAATCATCGGCAGGTACATATACCGCTTGAATAGAGGTAATTGAACCAGTCTTAGTAGATGTAATACGCTCCTGCAGTACCCCCATCTCTTCAGCAAGAGTTGGCTGATAACCAACGGCTGAAGGCATACGGCCTAATAATGCCGATACTTCAGTACCCGCAAGGGTATAACGGTAGATATTATCAATAAACAGTAAGACGTCTTTACCTTCATCACGGAAACGCTCTGCCATCGTCAAACCAGTCAGGGCAACACGTAATCGGTTTCCTGGTGGCTCATTCATCTGGCCATAAACCATAGCTACTTTTGATAATTCAGGTTTTTCGATGTTTACAACACCTGCTTCCTGCATCTCAAAGTAGAAATCGTTACCTTCACGAGTACGCTCACCAACACCGGCAAAAACAGACAAACCTGAATGTTTTAGTGCAATGTTATTGATAAGTTCCATCATGTTTACGGTCTTACCAACACCTGCACCACCGAATAGGCCGATTTTACCACCTTTTGCAAACGGGCAGATTAAGTCGATAACTTTAATACCAACTTCTAACGTATCTACTGATGCTGCCTGCTCTTCATAAGAAGGCGCTGCACGGTGAATTTCATAGTGCTCAGTTGCACCGATATCACCACACTCATCAATTGGCTCTCCCAATACGTTCATGATACGGCCTAATGTTGCCGTACCTACAGGTACTGTGATTGCTTTTTTTGTATCTGTAACTTCAAGACCACGACTCAAACCTTCAGAAGCACCCATGGCGATACAGCGAACAACACCGCCACCAATTTGTTGCTGCACTTCCATTGTTAGATTCTTTTCAGTCACGATCAGCGCACTGTAAATATTCGGTATTGCATCCTGTGGGAACTCTACATCCACAACAGCACCGATAATCTGAACGATTTTACCTGTACTCATCTCTGATCCTCTAAAATCATAAATTTTTATTTGCTTATACCGCAGCCGCACCGCCACAAATCTCAGAAAGTTCCTGAGTAATTGCAGCTTGACGTGCTTTATTGGCAACAAGTTGTAACTCATCAATCAAGTCACTGGCATTATCGGTTGCGGCTTTCATTGCAATCATTCGAGAAACTTGCTCACAAGCTAAGTTCTCAACAACACCTTGATACACTTGAGATTCTACATAACGAATTAATAATGAATCCAAAATATCTTTTGGCTCACCTTCGTATACGTAATCCCATATATGTTTAGCAACTTCTTCATCATCCTCTGCTTTTGGAAGAGGTAATAATTGACTGATTGTCGGTTCTTGTACCATGGTACTAATGAATTTATTGTGCACTATATATAAGCGATCCAATGTTCTCTGATCATAGGCATCTAACATTATTTTTACCGAACCAATTAAATCATTAACTGTCGGTGCATCACCCAAACCAGAAGTTTGCGCTACGATGTTAGCTCCTAGGCTATTAAAAAATGCAGTTGCTTTTGAACCAATAACAGCCAAATCAACTTCCACACCCATGTTAGAGTGTGCATGCATTTCTGTAATAACAGATCTAAATAAATTACTATTTAAACCACCACATAAACCACGATCACTTGAAATGACAATGTAACCAACACGCTTTACTTCTCTCTCGATAACGTAAGGGTGCTTGTATTCAAGTTTACCAAGTGCGATATGACCAATCACTTTACGCATAGTTTTAGCATAAGCATAAGTGCTAGACATGCGCTGTTGCGCACGACGCATCTTTGATGCAGCAACCATTTCCATGGCGCCAGTGATCTTCTGAGTATTTTTAACACTCGCGATCTTATTTCTAATTTCTTTATCGCCGGCCATTTCTAGCTCCTAATTAATGCTTAATTAACTACCTAGATAGTTAATTAATTACCAGGTTTGCGTCGCTTTGAAAGATTCCAAGATATCCTTGAATTGTCCTTCAATTTCGTTGCTGTAATCACCAGTTTCATTAATTTGAGCATAGAACTCAGCATGCTCATTTTTAACATAAGAGATAAGAGATGCTTCAAAGTCTAATACATTTTCTACATCGATATCGTTTAGATAACCTTTCTCTGCTGCAAATAGTGATAACGCCTGTTCAACAACTGACATTGGAGCATATTGTTTCTGCTTCATTAATTCAGTTACTTTTTTACCGTGATCAAGTTGTTTACGTGTTGCCTCATCAAGATCTGATGCAAATTGTGCAAATGCTGCTAATTCACGGTATTGAGCTAGTGCAGTACGAATACCACCCGATAGCTTTTTAATCACTTTAGATTGTGCTGCACCACCCACTCGCGATACGGAAATACCCGGATCAACCGCTGGGCGAACACCGCTATTAAACAGTTCTGTCGTTAAGAATATCTGACCGTCTGTAATAGAGATTACGTTGGTAGGTACGAATGCTGATACGTCACCGGCTTGGGTTTCAATGATAGGTAATGCAGTTAATGAACCCGTTTTACCTTTCACTTTACCTTTAGTAAAGTTTTCTACATAAGTTGCACTTACACGTGAAGCACGCTCAAGAAGACGAGAGTGAAGATAAAATACGTCACCCGGGTATGCTTCACGACCTGGAGGACGTTTAAGCAGTAGTGAAATCTGACGGTAAGCAACAGCTTGTTTTGAAAGATCATCGTATACAATCAGTGCATCTTCACCGCGATCACGGAAATATTCACCCATTGAACAACCAGCATATGGTGCTAGGTATTGCAATGCTGCAGCTTCAGAAGCAGAAGCAACCACAACAATAGTATTTTCTAATGCACCATGTTCTTCAAGTTTACGTACTACGTTAGCAATAGTTGATGCCTTTTGGCCTATTGCAACATAAACAGAGTATAAACCCGTTGATTTCTGGTTAATGATAGCATCGATAGCGATAGCAGTTTTACCGACCTGACGGTCACCGATGATCAATTCACGCTGACCACGGCCGATTGGAATCATTGAATCGATTGATTTCCAGCCGGTTTGTACCGGTTGATCAACTGATTTACGATCGATAACGCCCGGGGCAATAACTTCAATTGGCGAAAAACCGTCATTTTCAATCGGACCTTTACC
>DATCZZ010000036.1:0-2959 GCA_036525635.1 Psychromonas sp.
GCTTTTAGAAAAGCAAACAGCCATTGATTCCTCCTATCAAAAAGAAAATAACCATCTCATTGACGATTTAGAGTTCAGTCACCCGAGAGGCGAGTATGAACAGGATAATATTGATTTTTCAGAAGCATTAGATGAACAAGATTTTGAGACTATTAATTTCAGTGAGCAGAATGATTCTAATGATTCTGATGTCGACGCGTTTTCGCAACAATTTTCTTTCGATGCAGAGCGGGTAGATAACCCTGAAAATGTTGCAACCTTAGGTCCGGGCAGCGAAACAGGGCCTGCAGATATGAGAGAGTCTATTGCTGAAAGCCAAAAGAGGGCAATTAGTGAGCCTGTAAAAGCTGCTCCGGAGGATGTCTTTGTTTTTAATGTTGTTGCCAGAGAGGGAAGCCGGATACGCGGTTCTGAGATATTGCAGTTTTTCTTAACTTCCGGTTTTCGATTTGGTGAGAATGCTTTTTTTCACCGTCATTTGAACTCTGATGGCACAGGTCCGGTGTTATTTAGTATTGCCAATATGATGGCGCCCGGGGTGTTTGATCCTGATAACATGGAACAATTTTTTTCCGAAGGGATATCGTTTTTTGTTGTTGCGCCGAATCCGGATATTAATATTAAAGAAGCATTTGATATGATGCTAACCGCAGTGCAGCAGATGACAGATGAATTTGAATGTGTCGTATTGAATGAACACAGAGAGCCATTTACTGAACAGCAATTTAGGGATGATCACGAACGTTTAATGCGCTATGTCTGACTGCAAAGCCAAGCGTAAAATAAAACCTCGTTTTACGGGGTTTTTTTATAAGAAAAATAAAATATGGTAAAGAGATGAGTATAGAGAAGCAGGTACAAAAACTAACCGCATTGTTAGAAGAGTATAATTATCAATATTATGTGCTTGATAATCCGAGTGTGACGGACAGTGAATATGATCGGATTTTTCAGCAGTTACTAGCGTTAGAAAAAGCTCACCCCGAATATTTAAACGTTAATTCGCCGACACAAAAAGTCGGAGGAGTAGCGTTAAGTAAATTTGAACAAGTAACTCATCGCTTACCCATGCTCAGTTTAGACAATGTCTTTACCGAACAGGCATTATCTGATTTTCTGCAGCGAGCTATCGAACGATCCAATGAGCAATGTGCTTTTTGTATTGAGCCCAAGTTAGATGGCCTGGCTGCCAGTATCATTTATGAAAATGGCTTGTTAGTTCAGGCCGCTACGCGTGGAGATGGGCAAACGGGTGAGAATGTCACTGAAAACGTAAAAACTATTGCTAATCTGCCGCTGAAACTGCGCGGTAAGAACATTCCAGCGCTGCTAGAAGTTCGCGGAGAAGTCTTTATGCCTAAAGCGGGTTTTCATAAACTCAATGAAGGTTTGCTTAGGGCGGGGGAAAAACCCTTTGTTAATCCGCGTAATGCCGCAGCGGGCAGTTTACGCCAACTGGATTCTAAGATAGCGGCCAGCCGTCCGTTAGCTTTCTATTGTTATGGCGTGGGCGTTTTCGAAGGGGATTTAGCGGGGAGTCAATTTGAGCGAATGCAGCAGTTGAAGGAGTGGGGGTTACCCGTTTCAGAGGAAGTTAGACGTGTTATCGGTAAAGAAAACTGCCAGGCTTATTATGAGAATATGCAATTAAAACGTGCAACTTTAGCTTACGAAATTGATGGTGTTGTCTATAAAGTTGATGATATTGCTTTGCAGGAAGGGTTAGGTTTTGTCGCAAGGGCGCCACGCTGGGCAACAGCCTATAAGTTTCCTGCAGAAGAAGCTGTCACTGTTGTTGAAAATGTGGAATTTCAAGTTGGACGCACCGGAGCAATTACCCCCGTTGCAAAACTTAAACCTGTTTTTGTTGGCGGCGTGACCGTTTCCAATGCAACCCTGCATAATAAAGATGAAATAGCACGCTTAGGTATTTTAATCGGTGATCAGGTTGTGGTGCGCCGCGCTGGCGATGTTATTCCACAAGTTGCCCGTGTTTTAGCCGATAAACGCAATCCTGACACCACGCGTGAAATACTCTTTCCAACGGTTTGCCCTGTTTGCCAAAGCGCTCTTGAGCGCATTGAAGGCGAGGCCGTTATACGTTGCAGCGGAGGTCTATATTGCGAAGCACAACGCAAGGAGGCGATTAAACATTTCTCTTCCCGTAAAGCCTTAGATATTGATGGCTTGGGTAATAAAATTGTCGAGTTGTTAGTGGATCAAAAAATGATTGAACATCCGGCAGATCTATTTAGTTTGACAGTGCAGCAGCTTGCATCATTGCCAAGAATGGGGGAAGTATCGGCCAAAAAGTTAATTAACAGGTTGCAAGCTTGTAAGCAAACGACACTGGCACGTTTTCTTTATTCTTTAGGTATCAGAGAGGTCGGCGAAGCGACTGCCAATAATTTGGCGAACCATTACAAAACCATTGAAGCCCTTAAAAATGCAGGGATTGAAGATCTTAAAACTGTTGCCGATGTGGGCGATATTGTTGCTAAACATGTTTATTACTTCTTCCGTCAGGAGCACAATATTGAGATCTTGACTAAATTGATTGCTGCCGGGATTCACTGGCCTGAGATAAAAGAAGTAGAGCAACAGCAGCTACCTTTGTTGGGGGAGACCTTTGTGATCACCGGAACATTTACCAGCTTGTCCCGTGGTGATATTAAAAATGCATTACAGAATTTAGGTGCAAAGGTGGCCGGCAGTGTTTCTAAAAAGACTAGCACGGTTGTCGCCGGCGAGGCAGCCGGCTCGAAACTAAGCAAAGCGCAAGATCTTGGTATAAATATTATGGATGAAGCGGCTTTATTAGCGCTACTGGCAAAATATAAGTAATAAAATCAAAGGGCATTAAAGCCATTAAGCGAGGGCGCTCGGTACAAGTTGATTATGCATACATGATCTAACAAATATTAATAGAGTAATAAGTCGAACGGCATGTTTTTCTGGG
>DATCZZ010000037.1:0-14955 GCA_036525635.1 Psychromonas sp.
TCGACTATAAATATCTTCAATCATATACAGATAATAATATTGACCCCGTACTTTTGAGTGACAATAAGTAATATCCCACGACCAAACCTCATTCGCTTTATTGGCAGTATAAGTCGTTGGTTTGCTGACTTTGTTGCGGACTTTACTGCGACCTCGATGGGCTAACTGACCAACCTGTCTTAGCATCCGATAAAACGTGGATAACGAGGCAATATATACGCCATCATCAAGTAGCGACGGGACTATTTGTGAAGGGGGTAAACTAGCGTATTTAGCGCTGTTACAAACTTCTAAAATTGATTCCCGTTCAGCCTGACTCAGTTTGTTCTTAGGCTCTGGTTTATCAGCTGACGGCCTTTTATCCCCAACCACCATTGCATCTTTTGCTGTCCAACGGCGGTAGGTTCTAAGACTTATTCTTGCCTCGTCACAAGCAAGCTTTTTTCTAGCGCCTGCTGTAAAAGCGTTATCAATAAGTAAAATTAATCTCTTCCGTTCAAGTAGCGGTGTTAGCTCTCCTCGTCCTCTAGGTCGTAGAGAGCATTCAACTTTTTTCTTAGCACCAATAACGCGGCTGTTTCAGCGAGCGCTTTATCCTTGCGTCTCAGCTCTTTTTTTAGAGCTTTAATTTCTTTTTTATCTGCCTGGGCTTCTTTAATGCTGGCTTTGTTGTTTATTTTTTTTGTTTGCACACCTTGTACAAATTCCTCTTTCCAGGCTTTAATCTGCTCGGGATAAAAACCATTTTTACGACAATATGTTGCTAATTCGGACTCCGTTAATGGCCCTGTTTCAATAATTATTGCAAGTTTCTTTTCCGCTGTTAAAAGCGTTGAATTAGGCATGATTACACCGTTGTTTTGTACCGTTTTCAACCAAGTATACAAAGTGTTATAAGGGATGTCTTCTTCGTTGGCTACCTCACTCACCGATCTTGATTGAGGTGGTAACACTTTACGTAAAACAGCTTCTTTTCTTTCTGGTGAATATCGAGTCATTCCAACCTAAATTACCGCTCCCTGTTTTTATTATTAAGTGAAAACTAAAGGGTGACAACTAGTCTGACACAGGGGGATATAGGCAAAATTGGTATATCAGATGCTATTTTAATTAAGCCCGGAAAATTAGATCAAACAGAATGGCAGCAGATGCAAATGCACCCGGAAATAGCATATGATATTTTATCTAATATTGCCTTTCTTAAGCCGAGTGCAGAGATTCCCTATTGCCACCATGAGAGGTGGGATGGCAGCGGCTATCCGCAGGGTTTAAAAGGTGAGGCAATACCAGCAGCAGCAAGACTTTTCGCTGTTATTGATGTATGGGACGCGCTTATTCATCCGCGCATCTATAAATCAGCATGGCCGGAGAGGAAGGTGCTGGAGCATCTTCGTGAGCAGTCAGGAAAACACTTTGATCCGGATGTTGTCACTCTATTTTTAGACAACTATACACAGATAGTAGCAAGTTCAGCACGCCCGGCGACCTGAAGATCCAGAGATCAGCAAGTTTGATCGTTACCTCGCACCCAGCTCAACTAAGCCGGTTCTGTTATTAGCTTAAATAAGCTTGCGCTTCATGTTGCACATTTTCCAGTTCATCTAATAACTCTAATAATTCCGGCTCTAACAGATCCGGTGTAATGCCTTGTTTTAACTCATTTTCAATAAGTCTGGCAATATTCTTAAGCTTAGGTACGCCACTGTAACTGCAGCCGCCGTGAAACTTATGAATAATTTGCGCAAAGTGGATAGTATCGATATCGCCGTGCAGTGCTTTATGTGCCTGCATCTTTATCTCAGCAAATTCGTTAAGCAACATGCTTAACATCTCTTTAGCAAGATCTTCTTTGCCGGCTGATTGTTTTAAGGCCAGCGGCCAATCAAAAGAGAGGTTTTTAGGCTCGGAATGAACACTTGAGTTTAACGCTGGGAGTGAAGAGTTACTCTCCATCGCCTTTGCAAGCGGAGCCCACTTATTAATAATTTTCTGCAGTGCTATTTCATCTATCGGTTTTGCCAAACAGTCATCCATACCTTGCTGTAAAAATTGCTCTTTTTCACCCGGTAAGATATGTGCAGTAACGGCGATAACCGGGGTATTGTTATTGATTTTCCCCTCTTTGATTTGCAGACAGGCATTAATGCCATCCAACACCGGCATCTGGATATCCATGAAAATTAGGTCGAAACGTTGTAATTTAGATTGTTCAACTGCCTGTTGACCATTAGCGCATGTTACTACGCTGTTGGTGCGATCCGCCAGCATTGCAGAAATAAGCTTTAGATTCGCAGGGTTATCATCCACCGCCATGACATTGATATCTTTACGAATGAAGATAGGCAGCACCTTCTGACGTATACTGGCATGGATATTTGCTTTATCAGAGATAAGTGCATTGGAGAAGTTTTTATAATTTATAGGTTTACTCAAACAGTGTTTAATGCCCGTTGCCATCAGCGATTCATAAATACTTGGATCGCTGGAGTTGATCAATACAATAATATTGTCAGTAAATAACTTAGCTTGTTCTATGTGATGGAGCAGTGGTTGTAAGTTCTGACAGTTGCTGTGCCCGATAACAATACTATCGTACTGTTTCTTTAATAATCGCTGCCATTGCTGATCTGTTTCTGCCAATGAAGGCTCAGTTTTCCACTGGTTGAGCAGTTGTGAGCAGGCTCGCGCTGCGTATTTATTGCTTTCATAAACTAAAACGGTCTGTTTTTGCAAACGCTCCAGCGCTAAACTGTTTAATGCCGCTCGGTTACTTTTTTCTATCACAATGGTAAACCAGAAGGTTGAACCTTGATCCGGGATGGAAATCAGATCAATACTGCCCTGCATCTCTTTGACAAGTTTCTGAGTGATAACCAAACCTAAGCCTGTTCCACCGTATTGCCGAGTGATACTGGTGTCTGCTTGACCGAAGGCTTTGAATAACTGCGCCTGCTGTTTCTCTGAAATACCGATACCGGTATCCGAAATCATCATTTTCAGGGTGACTTGATCATCGCGATCAGACTCCTCTGCAATGCGCTGAATTTGTACTTCAATATTACCTTTTTCGGTAAACTTGATAGCATTACCAATTAAATTGGTCAAAATTTGCTGCAAACGCATTGCGTCACCAAAGACCTCGTGCGGTACTTCAGGGGCAACCATAATACTCAGCTCAAGATTTTTTTCATGGGCAATTGGGGCCAGCAGATGCATAGTCTCATCAATGCAGTCCCTTAGATCAAAGGGGATGTGCTCCAGCGTTAATTTACCAGCTTCCAGTTTAGAAAAATCAAGAATGTCATTGATGATATTGAGCAGATTTGCAGCGGAACGTTCGATGGTTTGCATATAATCAATTTGATTCGTTGTTAGCTGCGTTTTTAAAAGCTGCCGTGCAAATCCGATCACCCCGTTAAGTGGGGTGCGCAGTTCATGACTCATATTGGCTAAAAATTCTGACTTAACAAGGGCTGCCTGTTGTGCTTCTTTTTTGGTGATATCAAGCTCAATATTCTGTACTTCCATCTGATCCAGTGTTTCTCTTAACTCACTGGTAGCAAGATCAATACTGTCCTGCATCTCTTCATGATGCTTAGACATAGCCAGTGCCATCTCATTAATACCCAACTGCAGTGAGGCAATTTCTCCTGAGTAATTGCCTTCTACGCGAGAATTCAATCTTCCTAAACTAATCTTATCAATCACCGAGACCATATCTGAAATGGGGGCTGTAATCCGTTTCGCCTGGGCAAAGGCAAGTAATAAACTGCCTAAAATGCCTAATAGGAGAATGCCAAAGGAGAGCGCGGTATCGCGATAAAGTAATAGTTCGATTTCATCGGTGTTAACCTCCAGGGCGACATAACCAACAATTTTGGGTGTTTGTTCAAACGTTGACTGGTATTCTAAAAAATTACTTTCATCAACGATCGGGCTGCGTACTATTATTGTGTCCTGGTAATGATCGACTTGTGTTAAAGGGGGGATTGATTGTTCATTATCAATGCGTAACATATCAAAATTGCGATGGTAGTTACTGGTCACAAAAAGTTGGTTTTGCGCATCAAAAATAGCAATACTTTTAATCATTGGGCTGTTTTTACGGTGTGTTGAACCGATCAGGCGCCTTAACACTGTTCTGGTCTCATCTTGTATGCCGTATTCACTGGCGATCGCCAGTGGTTCAGTAATGTTAATGGCGCGGTTGATCAAAAAATCATTTGCCTGGTGATAACGGTGGAAAGAAAAGTAACTTGCCAATATTCCACCGATCAGAATTGTAGGCAGAATGGTAAATGCAATAACTTGTGCGCGAAGCCCGTATTTTGTCATAGTTTTTTTTCTAAAATTAGTGGTAATGGCAAACTCATCAAATGGGATCTACCCAGGCTGCAAGAATTTGCATCTTGAAGTAGTTTGGGTATATTTATTCTTATAATTTAAAATTAACCCTGTTCAGTAATCAATTTGCTATAAATGAATGCTTTTATTTCTCATTATGTGACAATAGTGTTATCGATAATTGTCAGGCTATGATGGCATAGCTTACTTCACCTGTGAATCACTTATGGCCCAGTTCTTTAAAGCATCACCCACAAATAGCAGAAAAAATTACATTTTAAAAAATGTAAAAGTTGAAAAGTTAGATCATCAGGGGCGTGGTTTAGCTTATTTTCAGGATAAACCGCTTTTTATCGAAGGCGCGCTTAGCGGAGAGTTGCTTGACGCGCAAATTGTTGAAAGCAAAAAGCGTTATCATAAAGCTCAAATTAAAAAGATTATTCAGGCCAGTGAGCTAAGAGTTGCAGCTGCTTGCCCGCATTATCAGGAGTGTGGTGGCTGTCATCTGCAGCACATAGAACTGCCGGCGCAAATACAGATCAAGTCAGAAGGTTTAATCTCATTATTTAAACGTTTTGCTAAACAAGCTCCGCAAAAACTTGCAGCGCCGATTACCGACCAAGCATGGGGGTATCGTCGCACAGCCCGTTTTGGTTTACAATTTGATAAAAAAAGCAAGCAGCTGAAAATGGGCTTTAGGCGTGCTCTGAGCAATGATCTGATTGACCAAAAAGTTTGCCCGGTATTGTTACCTGAATTGGAACGTTTAATTCCAAGCCTTAAGAGTTTACTAAACAGTTTACAGGGCAAAGCGGATTTAGGACATGTTGAGCTGCTTTACGCAGATCAAGGCGCGGTGGTTTTATTACGTCATCTGAAGGCATTAACAGCTTCCGATTTAAAGCTGATCAGCACTTTTTCAGAGCAGCAGCAGTTGAACTTTTTCGCCCAGCCTTCTACTAATCAGTGTATCTGTTTAGCTGGCGAGGAGGATCTCAGTTATCGCTTACCGGAGTGGGATTGTTCACTGCATTTTTCCCCGACCGATTTTCTGCAGGTGAATGCTAATATAAATAAAAAAATGGTTGCACAAGCATTACAGTGGCTGGCTTTGGAAAAATCCGATCAGGTATTGGATCTTTTCTGTGGTTTAGGTAATTTTACTTTGCCGATAGCTCACCATGCCGCCTCGGTTGTGGGGGTTGAGGGTGTGCAGAAAATGGTGGATCGTGCCAGCAGCAATGCGCGGCTCAATAAACAGGATAATGCTCGATTTTACCAGGCGGATTTAAGCGCAGAAAATTTAACCCAGCAAGAGTGGGCTAAACAGCGTTTTAATAAGGTATTACTGGATCCTGCCCGCGCCGGTGCATTGGATTGTTTAGCCTTTATAGCAGAAAAGAAACCGTCGCATATTGTCTATGTATCCTGTGATCCGCTAACCCTGGCACGCGACAGTCAAGCTCTGCTTGATAAAGGTTATAAACTGGATAAATTGGGCTTGCTGGATATGTTCCCGCAAACCGGACATATGGAAGCTATGGCGCTGTTTACTGGTTAGTTTTATTTGAATTTTTTGGAGTTTCGTTTAATGGTTTCAGTCAGAGATACGCATTTTTATCAAACCGCGCAAAAAAACCCTCAAAAATGGGTAACAACACTCGGCTTAAGTGGCGCGGATCAAAAAAAATTATTAGACAATTACGAAAAAATCATCAGTTTGTGCACCACAAATGAGCAGTTTCCCTTGTTAGAGTTGGGCACTGAGATGGTTGAGATCTTAGTCACTTTAAACATGGATATGGATACCTTAAACGCTGCGTTAATCTTCCCTCTGCTGGATCACCAAATTATCAGCCAGGAACAGGTTGATGAATTATGGCCTAAACGTGTCGCCAAGCTGGTTAAGGGGGCTACGGATATGGAAGGTATCCGCGCATTGCAGAATAAAGGGGAACTCAAAAGTAATGCGGCACAGGTCGATAACTTACGCCATATGCTACTGGCAATGGTCGAAGACGTCCGCGCCGTTGTTATTAAACTTGCGGAGCGAATTTGCTATTTACGTCAGGTGAAACTGGCAGATGAAAATAAAAGGATTTTAGTTGCCAGTGAAATATCCTCAATCTATGCGCCTCTGGCGAACCGTCTTGGGATTGGGCAGCTTAAATGGGAATTAGAAGACTTAGCCTTTCGCTATTTAGAGCCCGACATCTACAAAAAAATAGCCAAACAGCTTGATGAAAAACGTATTGATCGTGAAAATTATATTCAAAATTTTGTCACTACCGTAAAAGAGTCGCTCAAAGAAATGCACATCAATGGTACGGCTTACGGTCGTCCCAAGCATATTTACAGCATTTACCGGAAAATGCAGAAAAAAAATCTCGAGTTTGAAGAGCTTTATGATGTACGTGCAGTACGTGTTGTTGTTGAAAAACTGCAGGATTGTTATGCTGCTTTAGGGGCCATTCATACCAAGTGGCGGCATATTCCCAGTGAATTTGATGATTATATTGCCAATCCTAAAGCCAATGGCTATCAGTCTATTCACACCGTCGTATTGGGGCCTGAAGGTAAGGCTATTGAAGTGCAAATACGTACCCAGCAGATGCATGAAGATTCAGAACTGGGTGTTGCTGCACACTGGAAATACAAAGAGGGCAGTGCGGGTGGTAAAGCCGCCGGCGGCTATGAGGAGAAAATAGCCTGGTTACGTAAACTGCTTGCCTGGCAAGAAGAGATTTCAGATAGTGATGACCTGGTTGATGAAGTGCGTAGTCAGGTTTTTGACGATCGAGTTTATGTTTTTACCCCCAAAGGGGAGGTGATCGACCTGCCCGCAGGCTCCACGCCGCTTGATTTTGCTTATTATATACACAGTCAGATCGGGCACCGTTGTATCGGCGCGAAAATTGCGAACCATATTGTACCTTTCACTTATCATCTGAAAACGGGCGATCAGGTTGAAATACTCACTCAAAAAGAACCGAATCCAAGTCGAGATTGGCTCAATCCTAATTTGGGTTACATTAATGCTCCGCGAGCTAGAAGTAAGGTGGCATCCTGGTTCAGAAAACAGGATCGAGACAAAAATGTGCAGGCCGGCCGTGAATTATTAGAACATGAACTGGCTAAACTAAAACTGAAACTAAGTGATGTTTCACCAGCAATAGAACGCTTTAATGTCAGTTCTGCCGAGGATATTTTCGCCGGTGTCGGCAACGGTGATTTACGAATTAATCAGCTGCTGCATTTTTTAGATGATCACTATCATCAACAGACATTAGAAGAGCAAGATCAGGCCGTATTAGACAAATTAGAGAAACGCAGTAATGCTTTTGTAACTAAACCTGTTGGTAATAATATTCTGATCGAAGGTGAGAGTAATTTATTGCATAGTATCGCCCGTTGCTGCCAGCCCATTCCCGGCGAGCCCATCGAGGGCTACATCACCCAGGGGAGGGGGATTTCAGTGCATCGTAAAGCATGCGAGCAATTAGCTGATTTGCGCGAAGCACATCCGGAAAGAATGATTGAAGCTTCGTGGGGGGATTCTGATTCATCGGGGTATTCATTAACGCTTCGTCTGGAAGCATTAGATCGCAGCGGTTTGTTAAAAGATATCACCACGTTATTATCTAATGAAAAAATAAACGTCCTGGGGGTTAACAGTATGACCAATGTTAAAACCCAGACAGCCATTATTGATATGAATTTAGAGATGCGCAATAGTGACAGCATTGATAAAATCATCAATAAACTTAAACAGCTAAAAGATGTTTCAGATATCAGGCGTTTATAATAAGCAAAAGCCCCTTGCAAAGGGGCTTTTTGATAACAAGCTGTTTATTGGCAAAAATGTTTTTTAGAAAAAGCAATGCGCTCTTCTACGCCCATCTTGGAAGTATCACCAAGGCTCTCGATGAGTTTCAGGCGTGGCAGAATACCCTGACCATTGGCGATCTGGATTGCCAGGCCAGGGCGTGCATTCAGCTCCAATAACATCGGCCCGTGCTCACGATCCAGCACCATGTCAGTGCCTAAATAACCCATGCCGGTCATTTCATAACAGCTTGCCGCCAGGTAGATTAGACGATCCCATTTAGGAACCTCTAACAGTGTGAGCTGTTTATTTGTATCCGGGTGATGTTTAACCGGCTGATCAAATTGTACCGCATGCAGCGCTTTACCATTGCCAATATTAAGGCCCACACCAACG
This sequence comes from Psychromonas sp., assembly GCA_036525635.1. Classification (GTDB taxonomy): domain Bacteria; phylum Pseudomonadota; class Gammaproteobacteria; order Enterobacterales; family Psychromonadaceae; genus Psychromonas. The sequence continues at coordinate 8,567 of DATCZZ010000037.1, forward strand.
GCACCCTGATGCAGATTGGCTTTGCCGTCGGATGCCGCAGTCGAAAGACGCATCATTGCCATTACCGGAAAACCTTTGAATACGATCACCCGCACATCTGGGACACCTTCGAAACTGAAACCTTCAAAAGTATTATCAAATTGGATTAAACCTTCAACGACAGCAACATCGGCACTCCCCCCTAAGCTGAATAAGCCTGCAAGAATATCGGTAACATGGCGTTTAATTTCAGACAGGCTCTCTTCTTTGCCATTGCCTTTATAATAACGGCCATGCTCAATTTTGGTGATGATCAGAATACCTTTTCCACCACTGCCTTTCGCGGGTTTAATCACAAATCCTGGCGTGTCTTTGATATAGTCTTCAACATGTTCAACCTCCGCCTGCATGGAGATAACACCTAATAAAGCTGGAGTGGTTACATTTGCTTCATGGGCAATGATTTTAGTTTTTAGTTTATTATCCACTAATGGATATAGCCTACGTGGGTTATAGCGGCCGATATAACCACTATTACGCTGGTTCATGCCCATAATACCTTTTTTTTTCAGCTTAAAAGGGTTGGCGAAAAACATAGTCTACTCCCTGTCGAGCAAAGGTTTAAAGCGGCGTAATTCTAAGAGGCGGTAACCTGTGTAACTACCCAGTAATAATACGAATGCCATTACAATAAACTGTAAGCCTATAAAGTTGAACATTAAGTGACGGGTATATTCATTACTCATTACAAAATAAGCGATCACCGCTACGGCTAAACTACCGCCGCCTTGTTTCATTACCTCTTTCGCTCCCTCCTCTTCCCATAACACAGACATACGCTCAATCGTCCAGGACAGGATAATCATCGGGAAGAAAGTGATTTTAAGCCCCTCGGTCAGGCCAAGTTTGTATGACAGTACACTAAACATGGAAATTAACAGAATAACCATAATGATGACCGTCGATATTCGCGAGACCAGTAACAAGTTTAGGTGTGAGAGGTATGAACGAATAAATAAACCAACCGAAACGAGTAGAATAAAACCAACTAATCCTGTGATCAGGCTGGTTTGAATAAACTCCATAGCGATTAGCACAGGCATAAAGGTCCCCGATGTTTTCAGGCCAACCAAAACGCGCATTAGTACCACCATTAAGACACCTAGAGGGATCATTAAAATGCCTTTAAAAAGGGATTGATCTTCAATTGGCAGGCTGTGGATTGAAAAATTAAACAGATGCTCATTGACCGGCTTTTCCATGATCACCGATAATGCGGGTTGGTTTTGTTTAATCATTGAGAAGCTTACTGTCGAATCTTTACCACCCGTTAATTCAAGTAAAGCTTTACCACTTTGATCCCAAAGCAGCAGGTTATCGCGGTTGACGGTTTGTGTGCTGGTCGGATCAAAAAGTTGTGAAGTGATAAAGCCATCCTGTTGTTGAAATACTTCAACTAAAGATTTTAAATGTTGGCGTCGACGCCCATCTTCTAATTTTAGGGCACCAATTTTTTTCGCCGGAATTTTGGCTTCATTTAATAATGTCATTAATAGCTCGGCGCTAGGAGAATGACCGTTCAACATCAATCTTACATTTTGATTGGGATCTTCAGCATTTAAGGCTTTTAAAAGCTCACGGGTGAAACTAAACGCATCAGCGCTTTTTTCATAGGCTTCATCTATAATGACAGTGCTTGCAGCAAGTCCGGCTGCACCGGATTCACTTTCAATCAGCTCCGGCATTTCATTAATCTGTGGATCTTTGCTTTTAGCATCAACAAGCATCTGAATATTATAATAAAGTGTTTGCGCTCCCTGTGCTGTGCGAATAGCCCATTGTGCTTGCGGTACATTGCCCTCATTCAGAAAGGAGAGACCGTAACCCGGGGATGCGGCATTTTGACTGAGTTGGGTAAAACCGGCCTGTGCTTTTGGTGTGCTCAATGAAGCGAGAACCGGCTTACCTTGCGCAACGAAGTCAATTCTTGCATCAATACTCCAAATGGTGCGAGTCTCACCCGGTAACCAGGGAATATCAAGCGCCATATGACGTTGCACCGATTGAAATATACCCAGAATAAACAAACTGGCGATTAACACATAAAAGAAAACCTTGGATTGCATAAATAAGCCCTACTCTTTAGTTGCGCTATCATCTACATACTTGGGATGGATATATTCTTTACTGACATCGACCACTGCGACGTCCTGTAAAAATGAGCGGCCAATTAAAATTGGATATTCCATATGCGTACGATCTGTCAATGTAAATTCAGTTTCACCGGCTACTTTACCGATACGTACATGCAGGTTAACAACAACACGTCGCTGTGTATCTGTCGGATCGCTGGCCTGGCTTATTCTAACCGCACGCACCACTCTCGCTTCGATAGGTTGTGGCGTCGCATCCTCGTCATTGACTAAATTAAAGCGCACCCATTTTTTACCATCGCGTTCAAAACGTTCGATATCAGTGGCACTAATTGAAGCAGTTGTCGCGCCGGTATCGATTCTCGCTTTGAAATTCGTTTTTACAGCGGATACATAAACCCATTCTGTCTGCCCCAGTATGATTTTATTGCCAAGTGGTGTGGGCGTTTCCTTTTTTGCCGCCAGTTGGGATTTTGCTCTGGAGAGTAAAGCGGTTAGTTCATTAACTTCTGCTTTGCTGTCTGATAAAGCCTCATTTGTCGCCGTTAAGTCCGCTTGTGTCAGCAAATGCTCTTGTTGTGCCCGCAAGTGATCTTGTTGCGCCTGCAAGTGATCTTGTTGCGCTGCAACAAGCTCTCCTTGAAGATTGATTATTTGCGCTTGCTGTTCTGCAGAGCGGTTACTAACGCAACCGCTGGTAATAACAAGTACCAGCGCAGTTAACAGCACTGTTTTATTTAAAAACATAAAAAACCCTTACCTTTATTTTAATTATTGACATCTCAAGCATAGCATTTTGCTGTAAAAATAGCAGAGAAAATACACCTTCAGGTCTAGTAAAACAGTACGGTTTTAGGAGGGAAGTATGTTTTTCAGCCAGTGTTTCTTATGGACACGTTGGATGACCAGAATAATTTTAATGAGCTCTTCACATAGCGTCACAAGATAGGCTTCAACCAAGGTGAAATTATAAAATTTAACGGCGATAAAGGTGAGCGGAATGCCAATGCACCACATGCTGAAAATATCGATAAAGGTACTATAGTTGACATCCCCACCGCTACGTAATACACCAATGATACCAATAAAGTTAATGACCCTGATGAAAAGTGCAAACGCCAGCACAAGCAACACCTGCGAGGCGCTTGCTGCCGCATTTACGGATAAGGTCGGAAAAAGCCCTAATATCGGCTCCCTAAAAAAGATAATAACGGGGGTAAATATAAAGGCGATAATGGGCACAAATAAAATAAAGGTCCAGGCCTGTTGCCAGGCATTATAAAATGCTTTTGCGCCGAGCTCATGGCCGATCATAGTGCCGCTGGCAATGGCGATACCAATAAACAGCGCAAAAATTGTTTGTTCTATGGTTGAAACCATGCTCATCACGGCCAGTTCCTGCACCCCGATCATGGCGAAAATCAAGGTATACACAAATACACCTAATGCCCAACCACTGTCATGCAGCACCATTGGCGTCGCTATTTTAATATAACGTATCATTTCAGATTGACTCATCGCCTGGATGATTTCATCCTTTGTGGTGATGATAAAACGGCGTTTTTTGCCAACAAACGCGAGTAATAAGATTAATTGTATCAGGCGCGCCAAAAAGGTCCCCAAGGCACTGCCTTGTACACCCATTTCCGGAAAACCCCAATGACCAAAGATTAAAATATAATTTAATAAGGCATTAATGGGAATAACCAGCATACTGATGTGCATCGCTGTTTGCGTATCACCGGCGGAGCGCAACGCAGTCTCAACAGGTAACACCACGGCGGTAAAAATAAAACTCCAGGCAGTGATCACTAGGTAATCATTTGCCAGTAGCAAAAGCGCAGGATCATCGCTGGCAAGGTGAGTGATTGTTTGCGGGGATAAGCTATAAAAAATGACAAAGGGAGTGATAATAATCAGGCTGAATAGCATTGACACAACCAGGCTGCGCCGTAGACCTGACATATCTCGCGCACCATAATATTGAGACGCCAGCACACCGCCGGCGTGGCTGATGCCAACCATCATTAACAGATTGAAAAAGAAAATTTTATTACCAAGGCCAACGGCGGCTATTTCATTTTCTCCCAGTTGGCCAACCATTAAAATATCAACAAGGCCAAGAAATGAATAAAGCAGGGATTGAAAGGTAATAGGAAGCGCCAACCGCCAGAGTTTTTTCTGAAAGGCTGGCTGACGAAATGTAGCAACTTTATTTCTCATAACCTAATGGTCAGTTTTTTGCTTTTTAGAGGCGCAGTATAAAAATAACCCGAGCAGCACCAGGAAAGAGTATAAATAAAGGGGATAGCTGCCAATCAACTGGTAAGGCGTTCGGCCATAAGAGGGATGAATGTTTTTAGTCAGAACAGCTGCAACGTTTCTGGGTAATCTCCCTAATTCATTGCCTGCTGCATCGAAAATAGCGGTTACACCATTATTAGTTGCGCGCAAAAGAGGCCGTTCAAATTCAATAGCGCGCATTCTGGCAATCTCCAGATGTTGATCCGGCCCAATGGAGTTGCCAAACCAGGCATCATTACTTAAGGTTAACAGCAGCCCGGTTTCTGCACTAATATTTTTACGTAATAGTTCAGGGAAGGCTATTTCATAACAAATTGCCGCGGCTAAGGTTGTCTGCTCTGTCTGTAAATTATCTTGAACCGCTTGACCTCGCTGGAAACTCGACATAGGCAGGTTGAAATAGGGTGCAAGCGGGCGTAATAAATCTTCAAAAGGGACAAACTCCCCAATCGGTAAGAGCTGGTATTTTTGGTAGCGGTTTCCACTTTGTAGAGAATAACCCTGCTGCTGAGGTAGTTTGCCCAAGGTAATGATGCTATTGTAATACTCATCCGTTGCTGGTTCATAACCAATAATACCTGTCAGTAAGGTTTTGTTTTTTGCCGCCAGCCTGGCCGATAAAGGTTGTAAAAAGCCCTGCACATTAAGCTCCAGCGCCGCAATGGCTGATTCCGGCCAAATAATAAGTTCACTTTGATCATCCTGTCCGGTTTCACTGAGTTGCACGTATTTCAGCAGGGAAGGGGATAGCTGCTCTTTTTTCCATTTAAGATTTTGATCAATATTGCCCTGCACTAATGATACGGTTATTTCCGGCAGTTGCTGTGTATAATGCTGTTTTTGCAAATTGTAACCACTTATCAGCAAGGCTGCGATTAAAGAGCTGCTTAAAACCAATTTCTGCTTCTGGATAAGCAGCGTGAGCGCGCCGCAAATGACCATAATTGCCAGCGTAATTCCCTGTACACCCAATAAAGGCGCAAAACCGACCAAAGGGGTATCGGCATGGCTGTAGCCTAGATATGCCCAGGGAAAGCCGGTTAAAACATAACCCCTTAACCAGTCTGAAATTAGCCACAATACGGGAATAAGTAAAAGGTAACGCTGTGCGTTAGATAAACTAGGGAAGCGGGTGCTTAGCCACAATGCCAGGCTCGGGTAAATTGCGAGATAAGCACATAATAAAATAATCAAAAGGACGCTGACAATCTTCGGCATACCGCCAAAAAGATCCATACTTACGTAAACCCAATGGATGGTTGCAATCAGCATGGCGATACTGAAAGTGAAGCTAATTAAAAAATGACGCTGAGTCGTTATTTGTACCTGCTGCAGCAATAAAAAGAAACCGGTAAAGGCAGGGTAGATAACCCACCATTGCGCAAAGGGGGCAAATGCAAAAACCTGAACTGCACCTAGAAGAAGGGCAACAAAAAGTTGCCCATAAAGATGTTTAGTAAATACACTTAATTTTTCAAGCAAGATATGATTACTCAATATTGTTCAATTCTTTCGGCGTCAGTACTTGGATTTGTATTAAGCGGCGGTTATCGGCGATGGTTACTTTGAATTGATGATCATCAAAAGTGAGGGTTTCACCACGGCGGGGCAGATGCCCTAGTTCGTGGATAATAAAGCCTGCAAGGGTATCCTGTCCTTCAATATCCAATGAGGTAGAAAAAAAGTTGTTAAATTTATCAATCGATGTCAGCGCACTAACCACATAAGTTCTTTTACCAATTTTGCGGATCTCTTCCTCTTCTTCATCGTCATATTCATCTTCAATCTCTCCGACGATAACTTCTAAAATATCTTCGATGGTGACCAGACCTGAGACGCCGCCATACTCGTCAACAACAATCGCCATGTGGTAACGTTGACTGCGGAACTCTTTTAATAATGTATCTAAGCGTTTACTTTCTGGCACTACGACGGCTTCTCTGAGGATATCTT
>DATCZZ010000038.1:0-7769 GCA_036525635.1 Psychromonas sp.
GTACTGGCGGGGTTTATATTGCCGGTGGTATCGTGCCGCGCTTTGTGGATTTCTTCCAGGCGAGCGAGTTCAGACGTTTCTTTGAAGAGAAAGGCCGCTTTAAAGGTTACCTTGCAACCATTCCGACCTTTTTAATAATCAATGATAATCCGGGGTTATTGGGCGCAAGTGTTTATCTTCGTCAGGAGTTAGCGTTTCTTAAATAAACGAAAGAGAATTATCCCACCTCAAAACCCAGGGATAGACAAAACCAACAATATTAAAGCCCTTATCATTGCTAAGTGATAAGGGCTTTTTGTCTTTCTGCACAGACAATTGGGTATATTCCATCTGTTGATTATAAATCATCGACAATTAACTCTTCACCTCTAACAAAGCGAACTGTCACGGTATTGCCATCACTCAAGAATTCAACATAACGAGTATGCCGTGCGCCATAATATTCAGCTTTGGGATACCAGATGAGTTGTCTGGGCGTTGCTATCGAACCATTATTCATAAACAGCACAACTTCTCGATCCACTTTATAAAGTGGTTTCTGTTCAAGCTCTGCAATAACGTCAATGCTCTTTTCACCGATTTTTATCCATGCCAGAATAAAGCCATCTTTGCGCAGGTTTAGCTGAAGCTCTGAATAACTCAGCGCTGAGAATGGCGAAAAAACTTCAATCTTATTCACCTGTCCCTCTTCTACCCATAGGTGGCTTTCAACTTCTGTCTTGTAATATTTTACCGGCTCTGAACAATACTCCTTACCTTCCTCCTCTCCGCAATCAAACAGCCCTTGCATTTCATTCAAAGATTCAGTCGCCCAACTGCTCGCATCATCAATCAACATAGGCTCTAGCCAGGGAAGTGACAACGTATTTGCATAAGCGAATAACTGTGAAGAAAACAGGCAAGATAGCAAGCAGGTGAGAAGAGAATTTTTCATAATTAACTCGAATTATCAGAAGCAATCAGTATAACGCCGGCGTCCCCTATTGTCATACGCCCCGTAGCGATTAGACGCATTAGCGAAATTTGATCCAGTTAACGAATTAGGGCGTAGAGGGCCGGAATGATGTGCAACAGTTTTCTTTTTTCTATCATTTGCATAGACAACTAAAGGAAGGTTCAATGATGAAGCTTAGTACTCTTTTTCTTACCCTAGCGGCAGTTTCTCCTACTGTGTTTGCTGCCAATATTTCAATTTCGACAACAACAAATAGTCGTAACTTCCCTCTTTCTGAAGCGCAACCTTTGCTTGTTTCACTTACCAAGGACAGTTACACACTAATAATTACCGAAGTAGATGGAGAATGTAGCGCGCCTGAAAACCAAAGGGTTCAGTTTAACAAACCACTGGCGTTAAATTGCGCCAAGCCAACTGAGTTGCCGATAAAAATTCGATTTACCGGCGACTACGCATTTTATTATAACGCTAAAGCGCACAGTCTACTGATAAAACGTCAGTCTAAAAAGTCGACAAAAACAGAATTCAAGCGCCCGCTTCCTAACGTTCAGTGTGAAGCCTATTCTGGAGGTGAAGTCGCTATACAGCTGGACGGTTCGTATAAAGATGGCTCGACATTAAGAGATGCGTACGCCGGCACAATCGTTACGGTTAAAAATAACCGGGTAGTACTTGCACCTTCCCCACAAAGTGGCGGACTAGTGTTGCTGGAGTCTCTAAAGAAAACAAAGCATGCTGCTCCGCTCAACTGGAAAAATGCCAATATCTATTTTGTTATGGTGGATCGTTTCAATAATGCCGATCCATCCAACGACAATAGTTATGGTCGCCAGAAAGATGGCAAAGACGAAGTTGGTACATTTCACGGTGGTGATCTGCAGGGTGTCATTGAAAAACTGGATTACATCAAAAGCCTGGGAACTGATGCTATATGGCTCTCTCCTATCGTTGAACAGATGTATGGTTTTGTCGGTGGCGGCGAAAGTGGCTCGTTTCCCTTCTATGGCTACCATGGTTATTGGACAAGAGACTTTAGCAAAATTGATGAGAACTTCGGTAAAGATGGGGATCTGAAAAAGCTCGTAGAAGAGGCTCATAACCGGGGAATCAAAGTACTTCTGGATGCGGTTATTAACCACTCCGGCTACCCCTCTCTCGCCGATCTTCAATTCGATAATATTGATGTTGTTACTGCCAATAAAGATTGGCCGAAAAAATGGTCGGACTGGAAACCAGCGTCTGGTGAAAACTGGCACAGTTTCCACCGGCAAGTCGATTACAAAAGCGATGAATGGCAAAACTGGTGGGGTGCTGACTGGATTCGCTCGGGCCTTCCTGGCTATCAGGCTCCTGGAACAAGCGATATCACTCAATCCTTAGCCGGATTGCCGGATATGATCACTGAATTTAGCAAAGCGGTTACCCCGCCCGAGTGGCTGCTCAATAATCCGGGTACGCGGGTTGCAGCACGAGAAAACTATAGTGTTGCAGACTATCTGATTGAGTGGCAGACCGACTGGGTGAAACGCTTTGGTATTGACGGATATCGAGTGGATACAGTTAAACATGTTGAAGCTAATGTCTGGAAACGACTTAAGGCAGAAGGGATAAAAAGCCTTGAACAATGGCGTAAAGACAACGGAAAATCCGGGCTGCCATTTTTCATGATGGGGGAAGTATGGGGGCATACAGCTTACCGGAGCCCCTACTTTGACGATGGATTTGACGCGTTAATCAACTTCGATATGCAAAAGCAAATGGATAAGGGCGCCGCTTGTTTTAGCCTGATGGCAGATACCTATCAGAACTATGCCGCTACCATACAGGAGGAGAAAGATTTCAACCCTGTCAGCTATATCTCTTCCCATGATACAGAGCTTTTCTTCAGTCGTTTTAAATCCTATGAGATGCAGAGAAATGCGGCTAACGCGCTGCTGCTTAGCCCTGGCGCGGTACAGGTTTATTACGGCGATGAGGTGGCACGGGAAATTGGCCCCTATGCAGATGATTTCCATCAGGGAACCCGTTCCGATATGCTCTGGGAATTAGATGAAGACCGGCAAGTACTGCTCAAGCATTGGCAAACTATTGCTCAGTTCAGAAAGGCACACCCAGCCGTGGGAGCTGGAAAACATAGTGTTATCGAGCAAAATAACGCTTATGTTTTCACCCGAACTCTCAAAGATGACAAAGTTGTTGTCGCTTTTGTCGGAAATTAATACAAACCCATTCACTTGTTTTACAGCCCCCAAGCAAATCACAGATTGCGAATCTACAGGGGCTGATGAAACTACGGATGGTTGCATAGCGGCTCGCTGATTTTGCATTTTGAAGTAGAGTTGGTATAGACCATGTCAGCAACCATTTGCACATCAAATTTCCCCTATATTTTATCACTACCTTCCATCTGTTCAGCAATGGCTGCTCATACAGATAGATTAGATCCGACATGGCAAACTTTTTGTCAAATTTTCAAATTTTGCAAGCTGCAAAGAAAGCTGGAAGGTAAGATACATCACAGTATGAACGCCAAAAACCAGAGCCCGCTTATTTATCAAATTATTAAAAAGCCCTGTCCACAGTTTCTTGACCACATGGCGCAACAAGGAAAAGATCTGCCAAAATATGTGCGGGCAGAATTTGCAGACTATCTGCAGTGTAGCCGTCTGGAACATGGTTTTTTATGAGTACGTTGTGAAAGTTGCTTGCGTTTAGCTGTAAACGTCGAGGTTTTTGTCCAAGCTGTGCTGAATGGCTGAAAGTGCGGATTTATTGGTTGATGAGGTGTCAAAGATTACTCAACCACGATAGGCAGAGTCTACCCTGGGTTGGTTCTGGAACTCGGGTAGAAAAGAGATAAAACTCGGAGATTTACGATGGAGAACAACAAATCCTGATAAGGTTTTGTGCAATCGGAGCATAATAAGATAAAACACCCTGTTCAAATTAACATTTTTTTGGTTAAGGGCTTTTATTCTTATTATACTCCTTATGTTTTTTATCCTTTCACTCCGCCGGCGGTGAGGCCACCTACCAACCAGCGCTGGGCTAGCAAGAATACTGCGGTAATAGGCAATGCCGATAGCACTGCCGCCGCCGCAAAATCACCCCACAGGTAGTTCTGAGGGTACAGATACTGCTGCATACCTACTGCTAACGTGTAATTGTCGACGTCAGATAACAACAACGATGCTACCGGAACCTCACCCACTACAGCGATAAATGAAAGAATAAACACTACCGCAAGAATTGGCACTGAAAGTGGCAGCAATACCAGACGGAATGCCTGCCAGGGTGTTGCACCATCTAGTGCAGCCGCTTCTTCCAGAGAGTTATCAATCGTCTCGAAGTAGCCCTTAATAGTCCATACATGCAGCGCGATACCACCAAGATAGGAGAAGATCAAACCACCATGCGTATTCAGACCAAGGAACGGTATGTACTGTCCCAATTTATCAAACAGAGCGTAAATTGCTACCAGAGCCAATACTGCCGGGAACATCTGGAAGATCATCATCGCCTTCAGAATAGTACTCTTACCACCAAACTTCATACGGGCAAATGCGTAAGCGGAAGTCGTTGAAAGAGCCACAATCAACACTGATGAGATACCTGCAATTTTTATAGAGTTCCATAGCCAGGTTAGCACCGGAAATGGGGGTGGCGTTACACTACCATCTACATTCGTAACCGAAAAGCCCAGTGCCAGTTTCCAATGTTCCAAAGATGGATTATCAGGAATCAAACTACCTGTTGCGAAGTTACCTTCACGTAAAGAGATTGCCACAACTATCAATAATGGAAAAATGATCAGAGACAGGAAGACCCAAAGAGCGATATGAGTACCCCATACTCGGTATTTTAAATTTTTGCCTTGTACAATTGCCATGATAATACTCCTTAGTTTTGGTCAAGTTTAGTGAAGCGTAGGTTTAACAATGCCAGGCCACCAACCAGAAGGAAGATAATCGTTGCGATTGCGCTTGCCAGACCAAAGTCCTGACCACCACCACCTTCAAATGCAATACGGTAGGTGTAGCTTACCAGTAAGTCTGTGTAACCAGCAGGCTCTGTCGTTCCAATCATATTCGGACCACCACCTGTTAGCAGGTAAATCATTACGAAGTTGTTGAAGTTAAATGCAAAACTCGCAATCAATAGTGGTGTTAGCGGTTTAATCATCAAAGGTACTGTGATTTTTGTAAAACTCGTAAGTGGGCCTGCTCCATCAATAGCAGAAGCTTCATAAAGGTCTTCGGGAATCGCTTTTAGAAGCCCCATACACAGGATCATCATATATGGAAAACCAAGCCAGGTGTTTACTATCACTACCATCGTTCTGGCTGTTATAGGATCAGAAAACCATGCAGGGCTGATACCAAACAGCGTTTCCAGCACCATATTGATTTCACCAAAGCTTTGATTAAACAGACCTTTGAAAATCAAAATAGAAATAAACGCAGGAACCGCATAGGGCAGAATCAATAACACGCGGTAAATTGCACGTCCTTTTAACTCTTCCCACTGCACAATACTTGCCAGAACCAAGCCAATAATCAGCGTTAGGACAACCGTCAACGCTGAGAACACCACAGTCCAGATAAAAATACCGATAAAAGGTTCTTTGATACCCTCATCTTTCCAAACGCGTTCGAAGTTTGCGGTGTCTACATTTACAATGAAACCGGGAGAAACTGTGCTACCTATGAATTCGCCATTGCCATCAACGCTCTGGTAGAAACCCACTTCCATATTTGGTTTAAGCGTTTCGCCCGTCTCGTTGTTGATTAGCGTTTCGCCATCGGCTTGCAGCGTGTATAGAGGAACGACTGCAGCAAACTTACGCAGACCACTCATGCGAATGGTGTCACCGTCCGGCATCTGTAAATCAATCGAACTTAAAGTCGGACGATTTTTGATTATTGTTTTAATCTCTTCCTTTTCACCCACAACCTGATCTACTACTTTAAGCGTGATATTTTTCTGTGCCGCACCATCCATAGTAAACACATCGGAAGCAAGAAGCTGCTCACCGTCTGTTACAGCGATACGATAACCGCCGTCAGTACTGTAAAGATTAAATGGATAGCTTTCGCCACTTTGGTAGGATCTGTCCATAAGGACTGTTTGAGCCCGATCCATAGAAAGCTGATTTTTGGCGCTATAGTTGGTGAATGCCAGGCTCGTTGTATACACAAGTGGAAATAATATAAAGAGAATCATCCCCGCAATGCCCGGATAAATATAACGATGTGCGTATGTCTTTTTACTAGCAAAAATATAGAGCGCAAGCGCGGTTAATACTACGGTAAGCAGGGCAAAAGCAAGCTCTCCGCGGGAATACATTAGGATTGTGGCATAGCCATTTACAATACCCACCAATGCTAAAAGTGCCCACTTAATGAACTCTCCCCGACTGGTAGGGAATATGGATGGTGCAACGGTAAGGGCACCTGAACCTTGAACTGACTGCATAAAAAAACCTGCTAGCGAAAATATAAAAAATAAGGAGGAGTTACCCCCTCCCTGAGAGGTTAAGAATCAGGCTAGATCTCAACCTGTTTCTTCAGTGGAACATCACTTGACCATTTGTTTCTCTGCATCTGCAAGTGCTGCATCTACAGTTTGACGGCCATCGACTATATTGATGATTGCGTTTTTAGCGCTGCCCCAGAAAGCCCCCATCTGCGGGATGTTAGGCATGATTTCACCGTTCTTGGCATTATTCATTGTTGCTGCAATGCGCTCATCTGCTTCTAGCTCACTCTGGAAAGAGTTAAGCGCTACTGCGCCCAATGGCTTGTCATCATTTACTTTGCGCAGACCTTCGTTGGTCAACAGATAGTTTTCGATGAACTCAACAGCAAGATCTTTGTTAGGAGAGGCAGTGCTGATACCTGCAGTTAGTACACCAACGAAAGGCTTAGACGCCTGACCATTAAACTTAGGCAGAGTGGTTACACCATAGTTGATGCCGGCTTTTTCAACGTTGCCCCAAGACCAGGGACCGTTGATTGTCATCGCTACGTTGCCCTTAGTGAACTCAGATTCAGATACTGAGTAGTCCATATCAGGAGAGATTACCTTTTGATCGATTAGGTCTTTAACATAATTCATCGCGCCTTTAACACCAGCATTGTTGATACCAGCACTTTTAACGTCGTAGCCGTTTGCAGTGGGTTTAAACGCATAACCACCATCTGCAGCCATTAGAGGCCATGTGAAGTAAGGTTCTTTGAGGTTCCACATAATTGCAGACTTACCCTCTTTTTGCAGCTGTTTATGTAGAGCGGCAACATCTTCCCAATTCTCTGGTGGAGTGGGAAGCAAATCTTTGTTGTAGATTAGAGATAGCGATTCTACTGCCACAGGATAACCGATCAGCTTGCCTTTATATTTAACCGCGTCCCATGCGAAGTCTACAATACCATCTTTAGTTTTTTTAGAAGGCTTAACTTCTACAAGAAGACCTGCATCTGCGTAGCCACCAAAACGGTCATGTGCCCAAAATACGATATCAGGACCATCGCCAGTCGCAGCTGTTTGAGGAAATTTGTCCTGCAGTGCGTCAGGATGAGCTACAGTTACCTTGACACCTGTGTCTGCTTCAAATTTTTTACCGACCTCAGCAAGACCGTTATAACCTTTGTCGCCATTAATCCAGATCGTCAACTGACCTTCTTCAATAGCTGCATTAGCACTGAAAGATCCAAGAGCAACCATAGTGCAAACTGCAATAGTACTTAAAGCTTTTTTCATGATTAATATCCTTTTCTATTTTTAATGTAGGGCTATCCATCGGGTAAGCCGTAAT
>DATCZZ010000039.1:0-3311 GCA_036525635.1 Psychromonas sp.
AGGGTATTGTGATAGTAAAGGCCTTTTTTCAGCCCGAAAAGCAGTGATGCAGCACTATCAGGCAAAAGGTTTATTGTCGCTTGCTACGGACGATATTTATATCGGTAATGGGGTGAGTGAGTTGATTGTGATGGCGATGCAGGGGCTGTTAAATAATGGCGATGAGTTATTGGTGCCGGCACCGGATTATCCACTATGGACAGCCGCGGCAAATTTATCCGGCGGTAAAGCGGTACACTACATTTGTGATGAGGAATCCGGTTGGTTTCCTGATATCGAGGATATCAAATCTAAAATTACCACAAAAACCAAAGGGATTGTTATTATCAATCCAAATAACCCTACCGGAGCCGTTTACAGCAAAGAGTTATTAGAGCAGATTGTCGAGCTTGCCCGTATCCATCATCTAATTGTTTTCTCAGATGAAATCTATTCAAAAATCATTTACGATGATGCGGTGCACATCCCGCTGGCAACCTTGGCTGACGACATATTAATTGTTACCTTTGACGGTCTTTCTAAAGCCTATCGTGTTTGTGGTTTTCGCGTTGGTTGGATGATGATCAGCGGTGCTAAAAAACAAGCGCGTGATTATATCAATGGCTTAGAGATACTTGCGAGTATGCGTTTATGTGCCAATGTGCCTATGCAGCACGCGATCCAAACCTCTTTGGGAGGATATCAAAGTATTAACGAACTGATTGTCCCTGGCGGACGTTTATATGATCAAACCCAGAGCGCATGGAAAATGATCAATGATATTCCCGGCTTAAGCTGCACTAAACCAAATGGCGCCTTATATCTTTTCCCCAAGCTGGATCAGAAGAAATTTAATATTAAAGACGATCAACGTTTTGCAATGGATTTATTGACAGAAGAGAAGATCTTAATTGTACAAGGCACAGGTTTTAATTGGCATTCACCGGATCACTTCCGCATTGTTTGTTTGCCGCGTGTCGATGAACTCAAAAATGCGATCACTAAAATAGGTCGTTTTTTACAGACCTACAGCCAGTGACCTGCCGCCCAGTCTGATAACGAGTATATCTAAAATGGAGACGCACAGTCTCCATTTTCACAATAAACAGCGCTTGTAAATTTTTACTGCTTTTATGCCCCTCCGCCTACGCAGCCTATAACCTTTTTGCTGAGCAGCTGCGATTAATACCCTATTCGGCCCTTCAGCGCGGAAATTGCCAGCAAATGACAGGTAGTTATACGCATGGTATTAGTTAGTGAGCTAAGTGAGACAAAAATGAATTAAAACTGTAGGGATAGTTGACTAAGAACCCACCGGTAGAAGCAGGTTCTCACTTTCAGTATTTGCTATTTTGTATGGAACTCATTACAGGCAAATAAGGTGTTTTCGATTAGCGTCGCAACTGTCATCGGCCCCACCCCGCCAGGTACGGGAGAGATCCACGCCGCCCGCTCTTTGGCAGTAGCAAAGTCCACGTCACCCGTAATAGAGCCATCTTGCAAACGATTAATACCAACATCCAGTACAATCGCACCTTTTTTAATCCAGTCACCCGGAATAAAATTAGCTTTACCGCGTGCCACCACCAAGATATCCGCCTGTTTGACATGGCTTTCCAAGTTTGTTGTGAAACGATGACAAGTGGTTGTGGTACAACCGGCCAATAATAATTCCAAGGTCATAGGGCGGCCTACAATATTGGATGCCCCGATCACAACGGCATGCTTACCGCGCAGCTGCTCGCCGGTATATTCCAGCATACTAATCATACCGCGAGGTGTACAGGCGCGAAGCAGGGGGATACGCTGGGCTAAACGGCCAACATTATAGGGATGAAAACCATCAACATCTTTATCCGTTCTGATGCGTTCAATCACGGTCGTTTCATCAAGACCATCAGGCAATGGAAACTGTACCAGGATCCCGTCAATAGTCGGATCCTCATTAAGCTTATCAACCAGTGCCAATAGTTCATCTTGAGTAGTTGTTTCAGGTAAATCAAACGCTTTAGAATGAATTCCCACTTTTTCACAAGTACGACGTTTACTGCCCACGTATATTTGTGATGCCGGATCACCACCGACCAAAACCACAGCGAGACCCGGAGCACGTAACCCTTGGGCGATTCGCGCCGCAACACCCTCTGCGACTCTGTTTGTGATTGTGGCTGCAAGCGCTTTACCATCTATGATTTGTGCCGTCATTGAACAATTCTCTACTTATAAAGTTTAATATCTGTGTATTGTCGCAAAACAATCGCATGATGTCACATGAATCATGGCAACTTTAATTAACTGGTTTTTATTTAATATAATACCTTTTCTATTGCAACTCTTATGGTTAAGATTCCCTTTCTCGTCTCTTTATTTATTGTTAGACATATATGCCAATAGCAAATTCAACATTCAATTACAGCAGCCTTTTACGTAAGCTGATTTCAGACTCAAACGTGCATTCCGGATTACGTGTATTGATTGCCATGAGCATGACATTTATCCCGGCAATTACGTTTAATCTCTTACCTTTTTTTGATCAAAACAGTTTCCAGGTTTCAATCTCTCTTTGCCTGGGCGTGATGGCTTCCGCGATTGTTGAAACAGACGATAACGATCGCAACAGACGAAAATTTATCTTTACCATAGTCTTCTGCTTTATTCTCTCCGCTTCCAGCGTTGAATTATTAATGTCCTACCCCGTTGCCTTTGCAATCGGTCTATTGCTGTCAAGTTTTGCCTTCATGATGCTCGGCGCGTTGGGGACCCATTATAATCGCGTTGGATTTGGCAGTATTTTAATCGCAATTTACACTATGATAGGTTATCAGGAGGGCATCGGTTGGTATGAGCAGCCCATTCTATTAACCCTGGGGGCATTATGGTACGGTCTGTTTTCCCTGATTTGGAATTTTTACAGCCCCTACCGTTCCTTAAGGGAGCAACTGGCGCAATTATACTTTTCCCTGAGCCGATATCAGGAGCAAAAATCGGCGTTATTCAACGAAAAAGAGGGGGCAAGCAAAACGGGAATATTTGCCGTGCGCCAGCAATTAGCCATTCGCAACATTGCGATAACGGCACGTTTAGATCAATGTAGACGCATTATTCAATCGCGTTTTCAATTCAACCAAAAACAACCGAAACTGGATCAGCTTAATTATTATTATTTTGTTGCGGAGCAGATTCACGAACGTATTAGTGCCAGCCAGTATCTATACAGTCAGCTAGAAAAATCCTTCAAAGAAAGTCAAATACTGGAAGGTTTCCACCAACTTTTATTACAATTGAGTGAAGAATATTATCAAATTGGCTCGGCGATCACTGATAAAAAACCC
>DATCZZ010000040.1:0-6196 GCA_036525635.1 Psychromonas sp.
TCGGCGCGGTGCAGGATGAAATTACTGTCTTACCGGAATTAAATCCGGAAGATCTGACGGAGCTGCGCACGCTCGGTGAAATCGTCACCTATATGCAGTCAAAAGCGCCTGCTGCGCCTGTCTCTGCTGTCCCTGCCGATAATCTGGCAAGCGCTGCAATAACGACAACATCTGCAACCCCAACAGTAGATTTAAAAGAGATCCACAGCGTGATGCTGGCGGTGGTGGCGGATAAAACCGGCTATCCGGTGGAGATGCTGGCGCTGGGCATGGACATGGAGGCGGATCTGGGTATCGACTCCATCAAACGGGTGGAAATTCTCGGCGCGGTGCAGGATGAAATTACTGTCTTACCGGAATTAAATCCGGAAGATCTGGCGGAGCTGCGCACCCTGGGTGAAATCGTTACCTATATGACGGAGCAAGCTGCACAGGTGCAAGGCGCAGAAACGCCTCTAAAACAGCCTGAATTAGCAGTCGCAAAGCCTGCCAGCTTTACACCTGCGCCAAGTGCTACTGTGATTACGCAGCATCTTAATGCTGTAGAAAAAATGGACGCTGATGTAAATGGTGAAAATCTATTATTAGTCGATGATGGTGAAGGTTGTAGTGTTCGTTTGGCAGATAAATTAATCCAGTCAGGTTGGTCGGTAACGGTTATTAAACCGAGCTGGGTGAGCGTTAATAGAGATAAAACTTTTTCCGATAAGGTCAACGTTTTTCTCTTAAATGATGCAGATGAGCAAGAGTTAAGCACTATTTTAGCGACGCAATCTGTATGGAGCAGTGTTGTTTATCTGCATCCCAACACCACTATAAACGCTATTGAATATCCGCTGGCAAGTAAACAGGGTTTACTATTAGCGTTTTTGTTGGCCAAACTTTGCGGTTTAGCAAGTGGCAAAAACAGTAATGAAACCCGGTCATCCTTTCTTGTGCTAACCCGCCAGGGAGGGGACTTTGGTGTTGATAATAACCAACCTGCATCGGATCTTGTGCAAACCGGGCTGACCGGTTTAGTGAAAACCCTCTCCCATGAATGGCCTTCGGTATTCTGCCGGGCAGTTGACGTGCCGGTCAAGTTTAGTGCAGATAAGGTCGCCAATATCATTGTCGATGAGCTAAACGATAAACAGGTTAAACCGGTGGAAGTAGGTTATAACAGTAATGGTCGTTTAACCTTAGTGGCTGCAAAAACAGATAGTTATAATCTGCGTGCGGGCAACAGTATTAGTGAAGATTCAGTGTTCCTGGTCAGCGGTGGCGCCAGGGGGGTCACGGCGCAGTGTATTATCCGTTTGGCAAAACAGTATAAATGCAAGTTTATTCTATTGGGCCGTTCAGATTATCAGGATAACGAACCGGGCTGGGCAATGGGCATTGATGATCCGGCTGCTTTGAAAAAAGCAGCCATGCAGCTATTGATAACTAAGGGGGAGAAGCCAACACCGGTATCAGTGGCCGCGTTTATCCGTCCGATCCTGGCAAATCGTGAAATTAAAGAAACATTAGCAACAATTCATAGCGAAGGGGGAATTGCCGAGTATATTAGCGCCGATGTAACTGATCCCGATAGTGTGCAGGATGCAGTAAAACCCATCACGGATCTATGGGGAGAGGTGACCGGCATTATCCATGGTGCAGGCGTATTAGCCGATAAATTTATCGAGCAGAAAACAGTGGCTGAATTTGCAGCGGTTTACAGCACCAAGATAGATGGATTGTTATCCCTGTTAGCTTGCTGTCAACAGCATAAACTCCAGCATCTTGTGTTGTTCTCTTCTGCAGCTGGTTTCTACGGTAACCCGGGGCAGTCTGATTATGCAATGGCCAATGAGATTTTAAATAAAACGGCTTATCGTTTTAAGACTTTGTTTCCCAACGCGCAGGTACTGAGTTTTAACTGGGGACCTTGGGATGGCGGCATGGTCACACCTGAACTGAAACGTATGTTTAATGATCGCGGTGTCTACATTATTCCCTTAGCTGCCGGCGCTGAACTGTTACTCAATGAACTGGCTGCTGATTCAAATCGCTGCCCGCAAATTTTGGTGGGCAACGATATGGGTGGTCAATTACCTGTGCAAAACGCTATAGCAGAAACAACTGCAAAAAAGCCATTAGTTAGTCGCTTATCAAAAAGATTTTTAGCGGCTAACAATCCTTTTTTGGCTGATCACCAGATAGGTCAAAATCAGGTACTTCCCACTGTCTGTGCAATTGCCTGGATGGTGGAAGCCGTTGCTCTCAGCTATCCGGATTTTGTCTACCTGGGGCTTGAAAATTACCAGCTGTTCAAAGGTCTTGTCTTTGATGGCAAGCAGGCAAGCGATTATATTATCGAGCTCAGTCTGCCTGAGGAAAAAAGCGCGACGTTAAGCGTTAATGTCAAAATAGCGAGTGAAAAAAGCAATGGTAGTTTGATCTTTCATTATGCGGCCACTTTATTATTAGTAAAAGAAAATCAGGCTGCGCCGCTCTATAGTGGTGAACTTCCCGGTTTGGTGCTCGGTAAACAGGCAAATGCCGCTGCACTTTATCAAGATGGCACCCTGTTTCACGGTAGCAGCCTGCAGGGGGTACAATCGTTGTTGCACTGCGATTCTCAGGGGCTATTGTTAAGTTGCTTAGTTGCCGGAACAGTCAAAAGTAAACAGGGGGAATTTGATCCGCAGGTAAACAACATCTTCGCAAATGATTTAGTGTACCAGGCGTTATTAATTTGGGCCCGTAAACAGTTAGGTTTGGGCAGTTTACCCAGCAGTACATTATCCTGGACTGTCTATCGAGAAGTTAAGGTCGATCAAGCGTTTTATCTACAGCTCTCTATTCGCGAACAGGTGGCAAATAAAGTCGTTGCCGATATCCAACTGATCGCTAGAGATAAACAGATCCTGGCGAAGATTACGGGGGCTGAAGTTACCACCAGCGCTAGTTTAAATAATTTATTTCAGGAGCATCTGCAATAAATGTCCATGTTTAATAACAGTGATGCTAAAGGACTTTATTGCCTTAATAACAAGTTATCAATCATAGGATTGGATGCGCAGTTTGACGGCTTGCTTAATATTGACAGGGTCGAATCTGCGCTATATAAAGCTGATCTGCATCAGCTTGACAAGTCGGATAAAAATGCACTGCTGCGACAAGGTGATTATGCAAGCTTATGTTTATCTTCAACAGCGCGTGTGCTGGCCAGCAACAAACTATCGTCACAGCAGGTGGCTGTGATTAACATCTCGGCAGGTGCAGAGCGGATCCAGGCTGCCGAGGAGGATTATTTTAGCTGCAGCAGTGTTCCTGACCTGGGCGCTGCCGTTAAACTTTGTGAAAAGTTAATCACTGAATTTAATATCGCGGTGTTAATGGTTGCTGCGAACCTCTCTGTAAAAAGCATAATACAGGATAAAGCCAGCATCAGTTTTGCCGATGATTTTACCGGATACGGCAATCACAGAGGGGTTGTTTGTTTATTACTGTCCAGTGCTGATTTTGCCGCTGCACAGGGCTGCTATACCTATGCATATCTGCATGCGGCCGCCAGCAGTTCGGATCTCAACGGGAATATGCGTGAGGTTATTACACGCGCCTTACAATCTGCCCGTTTACAGGCCAAGATGATCAGCAGTGTGGAAGTTTCAGCCCTTGCCGATCCTAGCCTCAGAGAATTGGAAAGAGCTGCGCTATTTGCAGGTTATGCCGATGCGCCCAAATTAAATACCGCGATCAGTTGTTGTAAAAGTGTACTGGGTGAAAACGGCTCATTATCGCAGCTGCTGGGGTTATTAAACTGTGTCTTTGCCGTGCAGCAACGCTATCGTTCTGCTGTTAAAGACTGGACGCGTCCCGCTGACGAACAGCTGCAGGCCTGGTCTGAATCTGCTTTTTATCTTCTTAATCACGCTGCACCGCTCTTTCCTGCAAGCGCCGGCTCACCCCGATATGCCGCCTATAGCTGTTTATCGACCAGCCGCTATGCGCACATTGTAGTGCAGGAGAAAAATGATCAGTTGGTGCACCACAATGGTTTTAATGCCAGTTCAGACCTGACTCTCTTTGTTTTAGCGGATAATGATCAGGCCGGGCTGTTAAACAAATTGCACTCCTTGTCTGAAAATTTGCACAGCAGCGACTTGAAAAGTTTAGCCAAACAATGTTTCAAGCGCTTTTCACAGCAGGCAGATAAACAGTTCAAAATTGTGCTCTTAGCTGAGAGCCGCGATCTCTTAAGCACAGAGATAAGTTTAGCCATAAGCGGCATTGCTAAGGCGTTCGCCAAGCAAACGGACTGGAAAACCCCTAAGGGCAGTTACTTGTGCGTCACCCCCTTGACGACAAAAAACAATATCGCTTTTTTATACCCCGGCATTGGCGCCACCTACCTGGGTTTAGGGCAAGATCTGTTTCACCTGTTTCCTGAAATCTACCCCAGTGTTTTAGCCCTGGCAGATAATATCGGCGCCTCCTTAAAGGGTGAGTTAATGCATCCCCGTTCAGTGACGCGTTTAAATTTTACAGAGTTACAGGCATTAGAACTGAATCTGCGCAAGGATCTGACCAATATCGCCGAATGCGGTGTCGGCTTTGCCTGTGTCTTTACCAGGATATTTGAGCAGGTATTTAATATTAAAGCGGATTTTTCGGCGGGTTACAGCATGGGGGAAGTCAGTATGTTCGCCGCATTGGGGTGCTGGCAAAACCCTGGTTTGATGAGTGAGCGTTTAGCGAATTCGCCCACCTTTAAGCATCGCCTTTCGGGTGATCTGTCCGCGTTACGTGAACTGTGGCAACTGCCGGCAGTTAGCGAGTTGAGTGAACCCGTTTGGGAAACCTACAGTATAAAAGGGAGCGTCAGCGAGGTTAGGCAGGCGATTCAGCAGGGCGAGCGTGTCTATATTACCATAGTGAATACGCCGGACAGTTTAACCATTGGCGGATACCCGCAAGATTGTTTACGGGTGATAAAACGCTTGGGCGTGCGTGCAATGGCGCTGAATATGCCTAATGCAATTCATTGTCAGCCGGCATACACAGAGTATCAGAGCATGATAGCACTGTATAACTTGGAGATCAGTGAGCGGATCAAGACAAAAATGTATTCAAGTTCCTGTTACCTGCCTGTTCCGCAGCATAAAAAAGCGATCGCTGTGAGTATTGCCAAGTGCCTCTGTGAACCTGTTGATTTCCCGCGTTTGGTTAATACCTTATCTGCTCAAGGTGCCGCGGTGTTTATTGAAATGGGGCCCGGGCGTTCCCTGTGCAGCTGGACAGAGAAGAGCTTGAAAATGTCTGCGCAGGCAAAGGATAAGGCATTGCCTAATTATATAACGGTAGCGGTCAACACCAAAGGGGCCGATCAGCAGCTCACCTGTGCGCGTGCAGTGGCAAAATTACTCAGTTTTGGTGTCGATATTAATTTAAAGAGCTTTTTCGACGGTACGATTATTCAACCCGTGCAGGCCGTTAAGTAAAGGAAAAATTTATGGAAAACATTGCCGTTGTCGGTATAGCGAATCTATTTCCCGGCTCAAAAACGCCACAAGCCTTCTGGCAGCAGTTATTAAAAAAACAGGATAACCGCAGTCAGATTACAGCTGCGGAGCTGGGTGTCGAGCCGTCAAAATATTACGGGCGTAAAGGTGAACCCGACAAATTTTACTGCATGTACGGCGGTTATATCCGAGATTTTGAATTTGATCCCGGCCCGTTTCTTTCTCAAGGTCTGGACAAAACTTACCTTAACCAGTTAGATGATCTTAATAAATGGGGGCTATATGTTACCCGGCAGGCGCTAACGGATGCCGGTTACTGGGGCAGTGAAAAATTGCACAATTGTGGTTTGATTTTAGGCAATTTATCTTTTCCGACTAAAACATCAAACCATCTTTTTTTACCGCTTTACGGCCATGTGGTTGAAGATGCGTTAAAGCAGTTGACCTGTGCCGGTTTGCAGTTGGCTAATTTCAGCTCATCACAAACAGTTCATGCGGATAATGCCCTTATTGCCGGTTTTCCATCGGCACTATTGGCAAGAGCTGCGGGGCTCGGCGGCAGCACATTTTCGCTCGACGCTGCCTGCGCATCATCCTGTTACAGCGTTAAATTAGCCTGTGATTATCTGCATACGGGCAAGGCGGATATGATGCTTGCCGGCGCGGTTTCTGCTGCGGATCCGCTCTTTGTGAATATGGGGTTC
>DATCZZ010000041.1:0-2299 GCA_036525635.1 Psychromonas sp.
CCAGTCACGGCAATATCGGCAAGCAGTTGTATTTCAATGGCGATAAAGCTGTGATGCATGCCTGTGATAACAAAGGGTGCATAGATGAAACCAAACAGCGCGCCACCGATGAAACCGGCTGAATCGTATAACCAGTTCAGACCGTCACCCAACAGGAAGCCGATATCACGCGTCCACGGGCCAACGATGGTAAAGGTAACGACACCTGTGATAAAGATAGCAAGCAGCGGTGTCAGCAGGTTATCTAACACAGAGGGGATAAATTTACGCAGGCCGTTTTCAACTTTGGCCAGGATAAATGCCGCCACTAATACCGGTAGAACTGAGCCCTGGTAACCCACTTTTTGGATTTCAAAACCAAGAATGTTCCAAACCGGGATATCTCCAGCAACTGCTGCGCCACCAAAGCCCCAGCCGTTAAGCAGATCCGGGTGAACCATCAACATGCCCAGCGCCGCCCCCAGGAACGGGTTGCCGCCAAATTTTTTGCTGGCAGAAAACGCTAAAAGGATAGGCAGGTAAACAAAAGGTGCATTAGCAAAGGTATTAATCATTGCCGCAAGGTCAGCAAGCCCCGGGTTTGCTTCAATCAGTGATTTCCCCTCAACAAATAATCCTGGTGCAACTAACAGGTTAAAAAGACCCATCAACAGGCCGCCGGCAACGATAGCCGGGATAATAGGGACAAAGATGTCCGATAAGTCTTTTACTGCTTTTTGCACAATATTTTGTTTCTCTGCACCGGCTGACGCTACGTCTTTGGTGCTCATCTCTTCCAGGCCGGTCAGTTTTGCCATTTGCGCATAAACCTGGTTAACGATGCCCGAGCCAAAAATAATCTGGTATTGGCCCGCCACTTTAAATTGACCTTTAACCCCATCAAGATCACCAATGGCATTTTCATCAATCAATGATTCATCTGCGATAGCAAGGCGTAGGCGCGTAGCACAATGTGCTAATGCTTTGATATTGTCTTTACCGCCAAGCAGTTCTAGTAGCTGGCTTGCAACTTGTGGATAGTTCATAATTTTCTCCGAGTGAACATTTCTATTTTTCGTCAGTTTCAAAATGACAGTTTCATCATTGGGAACGTTTGCAAGGCGAACTTTAAGTTATTTTGCTGCTGCTTCAAGTGATATATGCGTTAAATGTGATTCCTATCTCCTTTTTGTTCAAATAATGAACTGCTAATGTGATCTTTTGACAATTTACGGGCGGTTTTTGCTATGATTGTTGAAAACATTCCCAAGCATAGGATAAGTGATGACAGGACTGCACGAAGTGGCAAAATTATCAGGGGTATCGAAATCGACGGTCTCTCGTGTAATTAATAATGAATATGGTGTCAAAGCGAGCACCAAAGAGAAAGTTCAAAAAGCAATTGAAGAGTGTGGTTATGTAGCCAATCAGGTTGCCCGAGATCTTAAATCACAGAAAACCAATCTTATTGGCGTAATTGTGCCGCGTATGGCTTCAAACGCCACAGCGAAAGGGCTGGACGGGTTAAGCGCGATCATAGAAGAAGCGGGAAAACATGTTTTATTGGCAAATAGTCAGCAAGATAATGTCAAAGAGATTGAATATATTAAAAGCTTCAATCAAAAGCGGGTTGAGGGGATTTTGCTCTATGCAACGCATTTAGACTCACCCCTGGTGAATGCCATTAAACAGTCTAAGGCGCCTGTGGTATTAATTGGTCAGGACGGCTCCTTATTCAATATTCCAAGTATTATTTATGATGATGTCAGTGTCGGTTTTAGTGCCGGACAGCGACTGGTTGAGGCCGGTGCCGCAAATATCGGTTTTATCGGTGTAAATCAGCAGGATATTGCCGTTGATCAATGCCGTTTCCAAGGATTAAAGCAATATCTGCAACATGCAAAACAGAGCGAACCACTTTTTCACAGCCGTGGTGAGTTTACGATTGAATCCGGCTTTAAGCAGACCAAGCAGCTGCTGCTGGATTGGCCGCAATTAGACGGCTTGTTTTGTGCCACAGATAGAATTGCAATCGGTGCAATGAAAGCGATCACTGCCGCTAATAAAGTACCAGGTAAAGATATAAAAGTGCTCGGGGTAGGTAATGATGAGTTATCCGAAGTGTGCACCCCTACTTTATCAACATCCAATTATGCCTTTGATTTAACAGGTAAAAAAGCGGCGCAAATGTTACTGGAACTGATTGAAAATAAACAGGCCGAAGTGAGCAAACTGGTGATGGGGTTTGAGATCATCTCCCGGGAAAGCTGCTGATGCACATACAGAATATTCTTTGATAAAACTGCAATTCTTTAATGAT
>DATCZZ010000042.1:0-2793 GCA_036525635.1 Psychromonas sp.
GCAAGCCAAATTGTTTTTAGATGCTAGACATAAAATTGAAGTATAGTCATTCTACATTGAGATTTTATAACGACGCAGATGAATGCAATTTGGCTTGCCCTGCGGGGGCTCAGCTCGAAAACCAGTATTGCGTTACAGCATTCGATAAGGGAACAACCATTATCATCATACTGTGCCTTATTCTGGTCTCCGAGCTGAGTCCTGATAAAGCATCTTGAAGTATCATGGGTATAGTATATCTGGTTAGTGATGCGGACAGTGTTTGCTTGTCAAGGTATGAGACGAAGATTAAAGATAAAGATAGATCAAATTATTTCTAAACGTTATTAATATTTTTGTTAGCGACAGAGTGTAGATTGCCACTTACATAATATGTTTACGGCATGTTCTTTATTACATTTCTGCAGCTCATTAAATGTCCATAGCAATTTTAGCTCATTTACTTAGCTGTTTTTTGCTAACAAGGCTATTTAATTTAGCAAATTTTGACTGTTCTGGGCTGTTAAATGGCAAGCTTTAGATGTGTCATTATTTTTTCCCATAGAGGGAAATATCAATTGTTGCATTTCATGATTGGTTGTTGATGTTATGTAAAATCAATAGGTTGCTGTATAAAAAAATTGACTCTGGATCGCATTTTTGCGTTGTGATAGTTTTACACAGGTGAATATTAAGTCAGTATAACCTTCTTATATGAAGGGTTATTCTGCCCGTTACACTGTTTTTGTGATTTTTAGTTCACTTTTATTGGTGCTATATAACCACCGAAAAGTGCTACATGCATGACCAATCCTGACTGTAGTATAAATAATAATTGCTTCTCCGCGTGCCAGCCGGGGATGAGTCGTATTACCTTGAGCATAACAACAGTAAGGGGATCTTCTTTGCTCTCCCAAAAGTAAAGAGGAAAAACTATGCGGGTTTGCAAGGCTCACTCATATCGTTAGGATTGTCAGTACAATAGTGTATTTATTCTTGCCAAATACACTTCATAAATTAGCAAAAAAAAGGAGTAATAATCGAAGAGGGGCACCTAATGAAAGAGTATCTTCATATGTGCCTGGGTTTACCTTCTAATTTTGCAGTTTCCAATGTTGTTGGATAGTTGACAGGACAAAGTGCTATTTGTATAGCTACAACTTTTAAAAACGGCAAGGAAATTTTAATGGTGAAAAAATCAAAGAAGCGTCCGGCTCTCCCGGAGGTAAGTTAACTAATAGCGGATCATTATGAATAACATATCTCGTATTAAAGAGTTAGCGATTAATCGCTATCATGGTAATCGAACACCTAAGAATGGCCCTGCACATTGGGATCGTGTTTGGGAAAATGCAAAACTGTTGATCCCAAAAACTAAGGCAAATCAGACTGTTGTACAGTTATTTTGTTACCTCCACGATTGCTGCTCTGTATACGATGGGCAAGAGCCTGATCACGGGCCTGCCGGTGCTTTTTTTATAAAACAAAATAAAGAGCTATTTTCTTTTTTGAGCGAACAGGAATTTGATTTGTTAGTGGATGCGTGTGAGCATCACGCATTTCATATGCAGTCGACAGATCCAACCATTGCCACATGCTGGGATGCCGACCGTTTAGATTACGGCAGATATGGCATATACCCCAAAGTTCAATTTCTCTCAACAGAGGCCGCGAAAGACCCTGATATAATTGAGCGAGCTTACCAAAATAGTATTGCTGAGGTCGCAGTCTAGTTTTAATATTGGCTCCTGTTTATTGGGACTTCTGCACAATATAAAGGCGTTTCCCTAATAATATGGCGGCAACGCTTAAACCCGCTGTTATACCAATCCAGAATCCCTTTGCGCCAAGGGCCGGGAGCAGTATATCTGTCATTGCCAGGCTGTAACCAAGGGGCAAACCAACCAACCAATAAGCAACAAAAGTAGATGCAAATATCGCCATCATCTCTTTATATCCGCGCAGTGCGCCTGCGGCAATAACTTGTATTGCATCAATACATTGATACATTGCAGAAAAGAGGATCAAGGTTACCGCTAATAAAACCACCTCTTTGTCATCAGTGTAAAGCAGGGCGATCTCTTCTCTGAAGATTAATGTCAAAAATGCGGTCAGCACTGAGAGACTTAACCCTACTGCGAAACCCGCATAACTGGCATTTTTAGCTTGTATACTATTTGCTCGCCCTAAATTGAAACCAACACGAATACTGACTCCATTGGCAATGCTCATCGGTAGCATAAATACCATGCTGGAAAAGTTGATAGCAATCTGGTGTGCCGCTACTACGCTTGCGCCTAAGGGGGCAATTAAAAGCGCAACCATCGCAAAAATAGTGATTTCAAAAAATAACGCGACCGCAACCGGTAATCCCAGTTTAAAAATCGATAATTGTGTTTTCCAATTAATTGCAGCAAAGGCTCTAAAGAGCGGGTAGTGGCGAAGTTTTTTAGCATGCAGTACATAAATAATAAGGGTCAACAGCATTACCCAATAAACGATAGTGGTTGCCACACCGCAACCCGCGCCGCCCATAGCAGGTAGCCCCAATTTTCCGTATACAAAAATCCAGTTAAGGGGAATATTCACAATTAATCCGATAAAACCTATGACCATTGCAGGTTTGGTGAGTGATAAACCTTCGACGTAATTACGCAGTGCCTGAAATAATAAAAATGCCGGGACCGCAGCTAAAATGGCAAACAGATAGCGAATGGTGATATCTTGTAAAATGGGATCCATTTTCATGATATCAATAAGATAACCTGCGTTATATAACACCAGAGATATTGGTACTGTGAGCAGTAATGCCAA
>DATCZZ010000043.1:0-2606 GCA_036525635.1 Psychromonas sp.
GTGTTAAAATCACATTATTTAAGCTGACATAATTGAAAAAACTTCAATATCGGTTTAACTAATATGACTAATGGTAGCCGCGCTGTGGAAAACGCTTGTATATTTAAAAAACAAAAATGCGCAGGTTAAAAAACCGGCGCATTAGGCTGTGACTTACGCATTGAAAAATTTAATTATTTGTCTTTACCAATATGCAGAACCGCCAAAAACGCTTCTTGAGGGACATCTACGTTACCCACTGATTTCATGCGTTTTTTACCCTCTTTCTGCTTCTTCAACAGTTTTTTCTTACGGCTGATATCACCACCGTAACATTTTGCCAATACATTTTTAGTCAACTGTTTAACCGTTGAACGGGCAATAATCTTACTTCCAATCGCAGCTTGTATTGCAATATTGAACATTTGACGAGGAATGAGATCTTTCATTTTTTCAACCAGCTCACGCCCGTAGTTTTCAGAATTTGCACGATGCGTGATTAACGCCAGCGCATCAACACGATCGCCATTGATTAATACATCAACTCGAACCATGTCTGCCGGCTCGAATTTAATAAAATTATATTCAAGTGATGCATAACCACGGCTGGTTGATTTCAAACGGTCAAAGAAGTCCATCACCACTTCCCCCATTGGAATATGGTAGGTTAACGCAACTTGTTTGCCGTGATAAACCATTTTGGTCTGCGTACCGCGTTTATTGATACAGAGTGTAATAACATTCCCCAGGTAATCCTGCGGCACTAAAATATTACATTCAGCAATTGGCTCGCGGATCTCTTTAAGATCATTTACCGGCGGCAGTTTGGAGGGGCTATCGATGTGCAGCACTTCACCTTTGGTTGTTTCAACTTCATAAACTACCGTTGGTGCCGTGGTAATAAGATCCAGATCGTATTCACGCTCTAAACGCTCCTGAATGATTTCCATATGCAATAAACCGAGGAAACCACAGCGGAAACCAAACCCTAATGCCGATGAATTTTCCGGCTCATAAAAGAGTGATGCATCATTAATACTTAACTTTCCTAATGCATCACGGAAGTTTTCATAATCATCGGTGCTGACCGGGAATAGGCCCGCATAAACCTGAGGTTGAGCACGTTTAAATCCGGGTAATGCGGAAACGGCTTCATGACCGGAAATAGTTAAGGTATCACCAACCGGGGCACCCAGGATATCTTTGATACCTGCAATGACATAACCCACTTCGCCCGCTTTTAAGATGCCGGTTTCTTTCTGTTTAGGGGTAAAGTAACCCACTTTGCCGACCAGATGCGCCTGCTTCGTGGACATCACTTTCATGCGATCGCCCACTTTAATCTGGCCGTCGATGATACGTACCAGAGAGACAACACCCTGGTAGTTATCAAACCATGAATCGATGATTAATGCCTTTAACGGTCCGTTTAAATCTCCCACTGGCGGCGGAATACAACGAACTATCTCTTCCAGTACCAGATCAATACCAACGCCCGTTTTTGCAGAACAGCGTACCGCATTAGTGGCATCAATACCGATAATATCTTCAATCTCTTCAGCCACGCGCTCTGGCTCTGCAGCAGGTAAATCGATTTTGTTTAAAATCGGCACAACCTCTAAATTCATATCCAGCGCGGTATAGCAGTTCGCCAATGTTTGCGCTTCAACACCTTGTCCGGCATCAACCACCAGTAACGCCCCCTCACAAGCAGCTAATGAGCGAGATACTTCATATGAAAAGTCAACGTGTCCGGGTGTATCGATAAAATTCAGTTGATAGGTTTCACCATCTTTTGCTTTGTAATCCAGGGTGACACTTTGTGCTTTGATGGTAATACCGCGCTCACGTTCAATATCCATTGAATCTAAAACTTGAGCTGCCATTTCACGGTCACTTAGCCCGCCACAAGTGCTGATTAAACGATCTGAAAGAGTCGACTTACCGTGGTCGATATGGGCGATAATCGAAAAGTTACGAATGTTTTTCATGAAGACTTTAAATACCTAGTTAATTGCATGCTTATTGTTTAATAGATGCTGTGTTTATGCGGTGCTTATAACGAAAACACCTAGAAATACGGAGATCCGCATTCATCAGTCGCTTGGTTATATACCCAAGCCACCTCATGCCATAGCAGCCAGCAAGTGGTTTGGGTATAGATTGCCGTGCATTCTATCGAATTTATCCTATAATCGCTATCTTTATAGCGCGCCGCCCGGCAACAAATAAAAGTAATGATTAGCCTGATAAAGCCAGGCAGATTCCAGCACTTAAAAAATTCCCCTGTTATGACAGAAGTGACCTATTTGTCCTCGAAGCGCCTGCTGAGCGTCGCATATTCAGGTGACCTGGCTACCCATCTTAATTGGCAACATCTTGTTTTTAGATAATAAAATAACGATCATGGGAGCAGATAATTGTTTCTATCGTGTTCTATTTCACAAAACAGAATTTCACTTATCAAACATTAATCTAATCTTGTTAAAGAGTTAACCTAATTGTTAAATTTAGCTTACAATGTCATTGTTTTTTTAAGGATGATTGCTGGCAGGGAACATGACATTTTTGTCGAGCCAAAAACACCAAAAAAAGATCTTACCAATTAAATTAAGTATTACTGGTTA
>DATCZZ010000044.1:0-3106 GCA_036525635.1 Psychromonas sp.
ATTAGCAGAGGACGCTTGATTAATGTTGGGCACTCGATAAAAAGGTTAATAACCGTTTCGGCTGATAAATTTTCTTTCTGTTGCGCGCTAAGTTGTCTGAAACTGGTGCTACGTTTGTTGAGCAGCTCTGTCCATTGGAAATATTCTAAAAAAGATGCAACCAGGTTTTTATCTAAACCATCTTTACGGTAATCATGGAAAGTATAAGGCAGGTTATTTTGTCGCAGCCAGCTCTGTGCTTTTTTAACGGTATCGCAGTTTGAAATACCATACAGTGTCGTTGTCATTTTTTACCCGTTAGCAATAAATAGTTAAAATATTGTAACAAGTAATAATCATAAGATCAGCATAGAAACAAAAAGAGTCGCATAAGCGACTCTTTTAAAAGTTAAAATAAAATAGAACTTATTTAACGATTTTGATAACAGGATCACTGCCAACTACAACAGTACCAGACATTTTTTGCAGCTCTTTAATCTCATCCATGTTTGAGATAACAACAGGCGTTAAGATAGATTTTGCTTTTTCAGTAAGAAACGCAAGATCAAACTCAATAATAGTATCGCCCATTTTTACTTTTTGGCCTTCTTGAGCAATACGTGTAAAACCTTCACCTTTTAGTTCAACAGTATCAATACCGAAGTGTACGAAAAGCTCAATACCTGTGTCAGACTCAAGAGAGAATGCATGGTTTGTTTCAAAGATTTTACCAATTTCACCGTCACATGGTGCAACCATTTTATTGCCAGTAGGGCGAATAGCAATACCATCACCTACTATCTTTTCGGCAAAAACCACATCAGGCACATCTTCAATCGCTACGATCTCACCAGATA
Source organism: Psychromonas sp. (assembly GCA_036525635.1). Lineage (GTDB taxonomy): Bacteria > Pseudomonadota > Gammaproteobacteria > Enterobacterales > Psychromonadaceae > Psychromonas. Next base: position 837 of record DATCZZ010000044.1, read on the forward strand.
GAGGCGCGATGATGTCAATTGTACCTTCAGCTTTTGTGCTGCCAGAAACTGCTTTTTTTAATGAATCGAAAAAACCCATGTTTTAACTCCAACTTGTTGTTAAGATTTATTATATTTAATGAGCTATAGCTGCATTTATCGACATTATAGCTCGTTTATATATTTAATTAATACCTTTAGTTTTATTGAATTCATTAACTAAGGTTTCAATTTCAGCTGCCGTTGCGACTGATAATGCTTTATCAGCCAGTGCTTTTACATCTGAAAAATTAGTATTACGGATAATTTTCTTAACCGTTGGGATAGAAATTGCACTCATTGAGAACTCGTCTAGACCCATACCAAGTAACAATAAAGTGGCTCTTTCATCACCGGCTAATTCACCACACATACCTGTCCATTTGCCTTCTGCATGTGAAGCATCAATTACTGTTTTGATAATGCCTAATACAGAAGGAGTCATTGGATTGTATAGAGAAGAGATAAGTTCGTTACCTCGGTCTACAGCAAGAGTATATTGTGTTAAATCATTTGTACCGATACTGAAGAAATCCACTTCTTTGATAAGATGGTGAGCAATAGCTGCTGCTGCCGGTGTTTCGATCATCACGCCGATTTCGATATCTTTGTCATAATCGATGCCTTCAGCGGTAAGTTCAGCTTTTAGTGTCTCTAAAATCTCTTTAAGCAGACGAATTTCTTCAACTGAGATGATCATCGGGAACATAATACGGATTTTACCAAATGCAGATGCACGTAATAAAGCACGTAATTGAGGATTCATAATTTCTGGACGATCGAAACAGATACGGATTGCGCGCCAGCCTAAGAAAGGGTTCATCTCTGTTGGTAAGTTAAGGTATGGTAAATCCTTATCTCCGCCAATATCCATGGTACGGATAATACAAGCTTTGCCTTCCATTGCTTCAACAACGTCTTTATAAGCTAAAAACTGTTCTGTTTCAGTTGGTAACTGGTCACGATCCATGAATAGGAATTCAGTACGGTATAGACCAACACCTTCAGCGCCATTACGTTTTGCACCATCAGTGTCTTTAACCGTACCTATATTGGCACAAACTTCAACATGATGACCATCAAGCGTTACAGCAGGTAAGTCTTTCAACTTAGCAAGTTCTTCTTTTTCGGCTAAAAACGTTGCTTTGAACTGTTTCGCTTCTTCAATTTCTGCGGCAGTCGGATTAATAATGATCTTGTTATTAATCGCATCTAAAACGATTAGATCGCCATTTTTAACGCGCTTAGTAATATCATTAGTACCAACGATAGCTGGAATTTCTAAAGAACGGGCCATGATTGAAGTATGTGACGTTCTACCGCCGATATCGGTGATAAAACCTAATACTTTATCAAGATTAATTTGTGCAGTTTCTGATGGTGTTAAATCGTTGGCAATTAAAACAACCTCTTCAGCAATGTCGCTTAAATTAACAATTTTAATACCCAGTACATTTTTCAGTAAACGGCTACCGATATCACGGAAATCTGCAGCACGCTCACGTAAGTAAGGATCTTCTAATTGTTGCAGCATTGTTGCGTTTTCTTCAACAACAGTATGAATCGCAAAATCTGCACTACATTTGTTTTCGCGAATGTAAGAAATAATATCTTCTTCCAGCTCTTCATCTTCAAGTAGCATGATATGGCCTTCAAAGATGGCTTCTTTTTCTTCGCCAAAAGTTTCTAATGCTTTTTGTTTTACAACTTCAAGTTGAGCAGTGGTTGTTGCACGCCCATCTAGAAAACGTGCGATTTCGTTATCAACATTACTTACTTTTGCAGTGTTAAGAGTGATTTCATCTTCTTGTAATAACAACGCTTTTGCAATGGTTATACCAGGAGATGCTAGAATGCCAGATATCATAAACTATCCTTTAAAGTGCTAATTAAAATTCACAAATTACGCGGTAAAACTATACAAGCGTAGCCATTAATTCGATAAGTGTCTCAACAGCTTTTTGTTCGTCAGCGCCTTCGGCTTTAATATTTACTTCAGTACCTTGAACTAAACCTAAAGTTTGAAGTTTAAATAAACTTTTAGCACTCGCAGATTTATCGCCAACTTCAACAGAAATTGCAGATTCAAAAGATTTAGCTTCTTTTACAAATTGTGCAGCTGGACGAGTATGCAGACCGTGTGGTGCAGTAATAATTACTTTTTGTTCAAACATGGTTATATCCTAATTGTTATGAGAAATTGGACGTTATATTGCCGCCTTTAAAAAATAAAGGTAACGCGATAACAAAGA
>DATCZZ010000045.1:0-2696 GCA_036525635.1 Psychromonas sp.
TAATAATTTTAGCGAGTTCTGCCGGTTTTATTTTACGCTCATCAAAACGAATTAATAAATTTTTATCAGACAGTTCGATACTGCCTGCCGGCATTTTGATGTTTTGCCGACCGATTTTATTGGCTATCTCAGATACCGTCAGCCCTAAACGGCGCATATCCGTTTCGTTCAATTCGATACGTAACTGGTGATCAGAAAAACCGCCAATGGTCACTAAATCCACATCTGCATTAATTTTTAAGCGACGTTTTAACTGCTCTGCATAGGCTTTCAAATCTGGCCAGCTGGTATCGGCTGAAATGGCAATATCAATAACAGGCTCTGCCCAATCTAATTCCTTAACAGTAGGGGGCTCAATCTGACTTGGAAAATCGTGAATCGCATTAATTTCGGTTTGAATATCCACCAAACTTCGAGCAATATCGCCCTCTCCGCTAAGTTTAATCCTTAGCGATGCGCTGCCTTCCTGAGCATCACATATGGTTTCTTCAATATTACTTAAACCGTCAATGGCATCTTCCATACGCAGGCAGACGCTTTCTTCAACTTCTGCCGGAGAAGCGCCCGGATAAATAACAGAGGCAATAATATAAGGAGGCGTAAATTCAGGAAAAGTTTCTCGTTTCAGGGAATTAAGACTGCTTAAACCTAATACAAAAAAACTTAGCATGATCAGATTTGAAAGGGTTGGATGACGCGTAAAATAGTGGATCACTTGACACTCTCCCTTTGTATTGCGGTCGTATCTGAATTCATACTGTCAGGTTCTTCTGTTTTTAGACTCATTCCGGAAATGGCCGGAATCAGGTCATTTAAGATTAACCTTTCTCCTGCAGTCAGGTCGCCAGAAATAGCGACACCTTGGCTGTTTCTAAATTTTATCGTTACCGGTTTTATCTGTAGCTTGTTATCTTTGTCCATGACATAAACATGGCTGCCATGCAGTGCTTTCTCTGGCACTACAAAATGCGCTGATGCAAATCCCTGTACTCTAGCGGTTACAAACATGCCCTTAGTGAGCAGCGGTCTATTGCTTAAATCTAACTTTCTGAAATCTTGAGTAACTTCTAAATAGAAACCGATAGTCGCCTGATCCGGATTAATTTTTTCTGCAATACGGGTCAATTTTGCAGGCCAGCGGTGAGTCCTGTCTCCAATTAACAACTCCACACTCGCGTTAAAATTTAATCTTTCAATTGAGCCTAACTGATCCTCGAAAGGGGACGAAACGCTATCCCGCAGAGTGTCAGCATCCTGTAGTGACATTTCAGCTTTGATCTCCATCGTGCCCTGTTGGTAGGCTTCAAACAATACGGCACCATTGGTAACAGCCTGGGCTTGCTCGATGTTAACTTCAGCAATTCTTGCATCAAAAGGTAAGGTAAAACGTGTATTTTCTAACTGACGCTTGCTGTCTGCTAATAAAGCTTGATTGACGCTGATTTGTGTTTTGACAACTTTTTTATCATCGGGTAATAATTCAAGTCTGCTGGTTAATTCTTGTACTAGATTGCGCTGTGCAAGCAATGTCTTTTTTTCATTTTCCAGATCTGAATTGGAAATTAGGTTTCTTTCTTTGAGTGATGATTTTCGTTTGTATTCCTGAACCGTCAAGTTCAGTTTTTGTTGTTCAATGCTAAGGCTGGCATTGATATTCTGCTCCTCCTGATCTATCCGGCTTAATTGCACTTTAGACGAATTTAAATTGGCTTCCGCCTGCACTATTTTTAATTGATATTCGAGAGGATCAATGGCCAATACGAGCGTACCTGCGGGTATAAGGCGACCGCTTTCAAGCGCCGAATGGCGGTAAATAATTTTACCATTCACTTCGGCAATTCCCTGCCAGGTATTCTTTGGTGACACCCGACCATAGCCGGTTATCTGCGGCGCACTATTTTGCTTAACTAGCTGCACAACCTCGACCAAACGTGCTCTGTCGTAATTTTCTTGTAATTTGGGGGATGGTTTTAAGGTTATAGCTGTAAATAACACCACGACGCCTAAAATGATTCCCGGGAATACAATGCGTTTTTTATTGCTGGTCATTTAAATCGTCCTTGTTTACGGGTTGTCTGGTAATCATACCGTGATGTAAAAGTTGGTTATTCTGCTCTGCAAGATGCTCCATAAACTCCGGGGTGATAGAAATATCCATTGCAGATTTAAATAAATCGGGGATTAAAAAAGGGAATATCAGCATGCTGAAAAAGGATAAATGCGCGCACTTCGGATCAACATTGCCGTCTAAAATCCCGTTATCTTTTAAACGTGAAAACAGATTTAAATTTTGCGGCTGTAAAATATCTTTAAGGATATTCCTTAATTCTTGGTTTACGTCCGTCGGCTGCATTGAAGCAATCCGGTATACTAATTTGGGAAAATCTGGATTTTGGCTCATTATCCGGTAGTAGGTCTGCATGATAATATGCGGGGTTGCATCATTGAGCTTACTACCAACGGCACCAAACTGCTCCATCAAAGGAGCAGAGGTTTCCTTGAGCATCGCGTTAAACAAGCCTAACTTCGATTTAAAATAATAGCGGATCAGGCCGGGATCTAAATTTTCCTGTGCGGCAATTGCACGAATCGATACTTTATCATAATCATTAGCTACAAATAGTTTGCGTGCCGCTGTAATCAATTTGGCGCGATTATCCGTTTTAGTGGCAGGCCTACCAACTTGATTTTTTGCC
>DATCZZ010000046.1:0-2493 GCA_036525635.1 Psychromonas sp.
GAGTAAGCTATAGCCATGTTGGTGTTGAATCATATTTTTACTCATTATTAAGATCCTCAACAGCTAAATTATCTTAAATATAGTTCAGGCCGTATAACACTGGCTGTGTTTTGTGGGTAATCAAGTTTGTTTTTGATACTGTATCGGGCTAAGTAAAGTAACGATTTTAAATTTACGATGAAATGAAGATTCACTCATCCCCGAAATTTCAGCCAATTGTTTGATCGAAATACTCTCCTTGAAATGCAGCCGTAATCACTCACTGCTAAGTGAACTCTCTTTAGTGCACTTCCTTGCATGGCAATATCACGAAGAGCAGCACCCAGTGGCCCCTGAAGTGTTAGGTACAGCAATTCTTTTTCGTAAAGTGGCGCGAGAACAGGAATATCATGTGGATGGGATGAGAGAGAAAGTAGACGAAACCAGCAGTCTAGCAGCACATCGGTCATATCCGCCACGCCAAAGGCTTTTCCTGCATGATTTGACATGCTGAGTTTCAATTATTTCACTGACCACTTTACTGCTAGTTCAGAGTGTTTTCGGTTTAAGGAAATAACTAAAGTGAGTCGGTAGTAATTCGAAAATATAATTTATTTTCTCCAAATTGGTGGCCAAAATTACTCAGCCTCCTGAACAGGGGAAAGGAACGGGCAATAAGCACTGTTTGAACCCAATTCTTGAAGCAATAATGAAATTCAAGGTGCATCAAAGAGGCAGCCGGAATGGACTCGGCTGAATTTGTAAAAAAACAGCTCATCAATACAATAAAACGCCGGTAATAAGTATCAGCGGTTTAATTGACTTCTACGAGCCCAATAAATGAGTCCGCCTGCTAATACAAGTACCCAGCCAGAAAAGTCACCGGGTATATTATCGAAAGTGAAGATACACCACACTCCGGCACCGACGAGCAGGTATGGCTTGTACTTATACAAAACATTAGGTAAAAACATATTCCATTTCTCCTTTCAATTCGTGTTAGAGGCCAAAATCTTTGTAGAAAGTCATTATAGCTGAATTTATTACAATGGATTGTAGGGTAAATACTTGTCGTTCTTGTTGCGTAGCAACCGCTGTCCGGTAAGTGATCGAGTGCCCGTGATTTGCAGCATAGGATCATCTTTCAGCACCTCCAGTGGCCGGTAGCTGTTTTCTGCATCACGAACCAATAATATCTGACAAATATGACGAGCAGTTACTGCAACTAACCAAAAAATATCGCCAGGAAGCTATAAATGACATTCATGACAACATCAATAACAGGGTACAAAATACCGGTAAACAGCAATATTAAGATGATGAAAAAACCATAGGGTTCAACCCGTGCTAACGCTGCCTGCATTTGCTTAGGGAGAAATTCCACAAGCACTCTAGAGCCATCAAGCGGTGGAATAGGGATCAAGTTAAAAGCCGCCAATATAATATTAATTTTTGCGACTATAAGTAAAATCGTTGAAAATACCGAACTAGTACTAAACGCTTCAAACTGCATTAACAATAATGCAGCCATTGCAATGAAGATATTCATCGTGCAACCAGCAAGCGCGACACAAATAACGCCCAGCCGAGCGGGCTTTAGGTTAGAGTAATTTACCGGCACAGGCTTAGCCCAACCAAAGCCAACTAACAAAAGCATAAGTGCACCAATCGGATCCACGTGTGCAACAGGGTTTAGGGTTAATCGCCCTGAATACCTTGCCGTGTTGTCACCAAACCATGACGCAACGAGTCCGTGTGCAATTTCATGAAAAATAACGGAATACAAAAGTGGTACCATCAACATTAAAAATGTGACCGGGCTTTGCATTAATAGAGATAAGAGACCCATACCTAATTTTTTATCCTTATTGGTTAAGTCGTATTCGTGTCATATAGCTAAGGTTAAGATAGAGGTCCTTTTTCAGGTATTAACGGGTAGAGTACTTCATAGGTCTCTCTTCGAATATCTGTCGCCTCATAAGCAGTTGGAATTGTTTTTGCCAGTTCGGTCTCACGGAAAGCTGCGAGTGCTTCTTTATTTTCAAAAAAATAAATACCACACACATCACCCGTTGCTTCATCTCTACCATAGATTTTCTGTATCAATCCAGGGACCTCAAGAAAACGTGGCTTGCGTTCGTTTAACCGACGAACGAGTTCTTCAGGATTGAGAGCAGATTTTATTCGCACATATAAAATAGTCGCCATATTGTCCCCCCAAAATATTCACTTTATTGATTAGTAGTTCAATCCGGCTTTTCCACATAACGAGGCTGCAGAATTTCTCCATTTTCAGAAAAAACTGGGTTTCTCGATATTTTATTCTTTTTTTAAACAGCCTGTTAAAAAGTGTAAAGGCTCATGAAATTATAAAAAATGCGTAACCCCAAACCTCAACGCCTTAGTAACAGGCAAAATTTGGTTGCCTAAAAGACGAGCGAAGCGAGATAACCCGCCGTGTTTTGTCCTTGGTTATTAATTTATTATAGCACCAGTAAACATCGTCAATTTGAT
>DATCZZ010000047.1:0-7872 GCA_036525635.1 Psychromonas sp.
TGCCGGGAGTGATAATACGCACCAATTTTCGTTCTACCGGCCCTTTGCTGGTAGCGGGATCACCTATTTGCTCACAAATTGCAATGGATTCACCCATCTCAATTAATTTTGCCAAATAGCCTTCTACACTATGGTATGGGACTCCTGCCATGGGAATAGCATTACCGCCGGTTTTGCCGCGTTGTGTTAAAGAAATCCCCAGTAGCTGTGAAGCCTTGCGTGCATCATCAAAAAACAATTCATAAAAATCACCCATTCGATAAAAAAGAAGGGTGTCTGGCACTTCGCTTTTGATGGTTAAGAATTGTTGCATCATTGGCGTATGTTGTTGTAATTGTTGCGCAGTTAGAGTCATAATGAATACACTTAATAGATGATAACTTTTATATTATAAGAACACTTGAATCTGTATTTCCAATTGTATTGGATGTCCGTTGGAGAAAACTTATGTTCACTGAAAAAACCGTTCAAGAATTAGCGCAAGTCTTAGGTGATAAACTTAACCAAGCTGGGTTAGTTGCAGCAACCGCTGAATCCTGTACTGGCGGTGGAGTAGCATACGCTATTACTGAGATTTCTGGAAGTTCACAGTGGTTTGATCGTGGTTTTGTGACCTATAGCAATGAAGCGAAAACACAGATGCTGGGTGTTGAACCGCTAGTGATTAAAGCCTTTGGCGCGGTTTCTGAGCAGGTGGTGGAGGAGATGGCCATTGGCGCTGTAACCCATTCTGATGCCGATATTGCCGTGGCCATTAGTGGTATTGCCGGGCCCGACGGCGGCACCGCTGAAAAACCAGTTGGCACAGTGTGCATCTCTTGGTATAACGCACATTCAGCCTGTAAAACGGAAACTTACCTATTTACCGGAGATCGTTCCGATGTCAGAACGCAGGCGATACGCCTTGCGCTGCTTGGGTTAATCGAAGCCATTTAAAAATATCTGTTATAAATGCTAATACATTGATTGTATTGACTTCGTCATAAAAATAAAAAAAGCACTTGATACTGTTTAAATCAACAGTATACTTAATCCTGTATGCTGAATGGATATACAGTGAAATGACAGCCGTGATAACATAAATCTGGAGAGAAAATGAGTCAGGATAAAAACAAAGAAAAAGCATTAGCTGCAGCCCTTGGACAAATCGAAAAACAATTTGGTAAAGGTTCAATCATGCGTTTAGGCGATGGCTCTGCTGCAATGATGGAAATTGAATCTGTTTCAACTGGCTCACTCAGTCTGGATGTGGCATTAGGCATAGGTGGTTTACCCTTTGGCCGTGTTGTTGAAATCTATGGTCCTGAAAGCTCAGGTAAAACTACCTTAACCTTACAGGTTATTGCTGAAGCGCAAAAAATGGGCAAGACCTGTGCGTTTATCGATGCGGAGCATGCCCTGGATCCGCTGTATGCTAAAAAACTGGGTGTTGATACCGATAACTTGCTGATTTCTCAGCCTGATACAGGTGAACAGGCCTTGGAGATTTGTGACATGTTAGTGCGCTCAGGTGCGGTAAATGTGGTTATTATCGACTCAGTGGCGGCTTTAACACCAAAAGCTGAAATTGAAGGCGAGATGGGCGATTCACATATGGGGCTGCAAGCTCGTTTGATGTCTCAGGCATTACGTAAATTAACCGGTAATATTAAACAGACTAACTGCTTAGTTATCTTCATTAACCAAATCCGAATGAAAATTGGTGTTATGTTCGGCAACCCGGAAACGACTACTGGTGGTAATGCGCTTAAATTCTATGCATCCGTTCGTTTAGATATTCGCCGTATTGGTTCGATTAAAAACGGTGAGGAGATTATTGGTAATGAAACGCGAGTGAAAGTGGTTAAAAATAAAGTTTCACCGCCGTTTAAGCAAGCCGAGTTCCAGATTCTATACGGTGAGGGTATTAACCATTTTGGAGAGCTGATTGATTTAGGGGTTAAACAGGATTTGGTTGAAAAATCCGGTTCCTGGTACGCTTATAATGGTACTAAAATTGGTCAGGGAAAGAGTAATGCAAGTAATTTCCTGCAGGAAAATTCAGCCATTGCCAAAGAGCTGGAAGCTAAAATTCGCGATTCTTTATTGCCAAAAGTTTTACCAGTAGAGAGAGCTACGGCAGCCGAAGAGGTTTAGAGTGGTATCAATTAAGAATATTTTCCGGATATGAAAAACGGCACAAATTAGCAGTGTTAGTTCAGACTGGCGCTGACATCTCTTCTTGAAAAGTTGAGGGTTAGCGGTTTTGGCAAAGGTGTCGAGTCTTTATTCAAAACCGCAAAAGATAACTCTCATCTTCCATCCTGACAATCCAATCATTAAGCACAAAGCAGGTTTGCTTAATTTAGCTGAAAAATTAAGCAAACCTCTTTATATCCCCACTTTCCCCTTTTCAAGCGACATGTTATATTAAAGGACTTTTATTTTTAACTGATTTGCCATTTTTTTATGCTCCTATAAAATTACCGGACAGATACTTTACATGGAATAACTATGATTAAATCGACTGCTGAAATTCGTCAAGGATTTCTCGATTTCTTTGCTAAGAAAGGTCACCAAAGTGTAAGTAGTAGCTCACTTGTGCCTGACAATGATCCAACCCTGTTATTTACGAATGCAGGGATGAATCAATTTAAGGATACCTTTCTTGGAACTGAAACAAGAGCTTATACAAGAGCAACATCTAGTCAACGCTGCGTGCGTGCAGGTGGTAAACATAACGATTTAGACAATGTTGGCTATACTGCTCGTCATCATACATTTTTTGAGATGTTAGGCAGTTTCAGCTTCGGTGATTATTTCAAACGAGATGCCATTGCTTTTGCGTGGGAGTATTTAACCCGCGAGTTGAAACTACCAAAAGAAAAGTTATGGGTAACGGTATTTGATGAAGATCTAGAAGCAGAAAAAATCTGGATTGAAGAGATCGGTGTGGATCCTGCGCGTTTGTCGCGTATTGGTGCAAAAGATAATTTTTGGTCTATGGGTGATACTGGCCCATGTGGTCCTTGCAGTGAAATATTTTATGACCATGGTGAGGAGATTTGGGGCGGTCCTCCAGGAACACCGGAAGAAGATGGCGATCGTTATATCGAAATCTGGAACTTGGTATTTATGCAATACAATCGTCATGCCGATGGCACAATGGAAGATTTACCTAAACCTTCTGTCGATACCGGAATGGGGCTTGAGCGGATTTCTGCAATCATGCAAAACGGCCACTCAAACTATGATATTGATATTTTCCAGGCACTGATAAAAAAAGTAGCCGCGGTAACAGGCTGCAGAGATCTTGAAGACAAGTCGTTGCGCGTAGTTGCCGATCATATACGCTCATGCGGCTTCTTGATTGCTGACGGCGTAATGCCTTCTAACGAAGGTCGTGGCTATGTTCTACGCCGTATTATCCGCCGTGCTGTACGTCATGGGAATAAATTGGGTGCAAAGGAAGTTTTCTTTTTCAAAATCTACGAAGAGTTGGTTAATCAGATGGGCGAAGCTTATCCTGAGCTAATAAAACAACGTCCGTTTGTTGAGAAAATATTACGTTTGGAAGAAGAGCAGTTTGCGAAAACGCTAGATCGCGGTTTACAGATATTAGATAACGAATTAGATGCTCTTGCAGGTTCAGTTATTCCGGGAGATCTGGTTTTCAAACTTTATGATACTTATGGTTTCCCAGCGGATTTAACAGCTGATATCGCCCGTGAACGTAATTTGACTATCGATCAGGCTGGTTTTGATAAAGCGATGGCCGAACAGCGGACTCGTGCACAACAGGCAAATAACTTTGGGACTGACTACAGCAATATACTTAAATTTGAGCAAAAAACAGAGTTTATTGGTTACGAAACCCTGGAAGGGGCGGCGACGGTAACCAAGTTGGTCTGTGACGGGGCTTTTGTTGACTCATTGAAAGAAGGTGATAACGGGCAGGTTGTTCTGTCACAATCTCCATTTTACGCTGAATCTGGTGGTCAATCAGGTGATGCGGGTGAGTTAATTCTCCGTAATGGCGTGTTTGTTGTTACTGATACCCAGAAATCGGGAGATGCATTTTTACATAACGGTTTTGTAAGCAGTGGCTCACTAACGGTAAATGAAAAAGTACATGCGCAAGTTGATACGCAGCGTCGTAAATCTATTGCCTTGCACCACTCGGCAACACATCTGCTGCATGCTGCATTAAGAAAAGTGCTGGGCGAGCATGTGACACAGAAAGGATCTTTAGTAGATGCTGATAAGTTGCGTTTTGACTTCTCCCATTTTGAAGCTATCTCTTCGGATGCCTTGCGTCAAGTTAACTTCCTGGTGAATCAAGCTATTCGCGATAACTTTGAAGTTGTTACTAAATTAATGGATATCGAAGAAGCAAAATCATCGGGGGCAATGGCTCTTTTCGGTGAAAAATATGATGAAATGGTGCGTGTAGTACAGATGGGCGATTTCTCAACTGAGCTCTGTGGTGGTACTCATACCAAACGTACGGGTGATATGGGCGTGTTTCTGATCCGCTCCGAGTCGGGTATCGCTGCGGGAGTTCGCCGTATTGAAGCATCAGTCGGTGCTGCTGCCGGACAGGCCATTACAGATATTTTAGGCGAAGTCGATAAGGTCTGCACGTTAGTCAAAGGTGATCAATTTACGCTTGCTGAGAAGATCCATAACATAGTAGATCGCACTAAGTCGCTGGAGAAAGAAGTTGCTCAGTTAAAAGCTAAAATTGCCAGTGCGGCAGGCTCTAACCTGACTGATAATGCAATTGAGATTAACGGTGTGAAAGTGATCATTGCTAATATGGAAGGTGTCGATCCTAAATCATTACGCGATAGCGTTGATGAAATGAAGAATAAACTGCAATCTGGTATTGTCGTTTTAGCAACCGCAGTTGCAGATGATAAGGTCAGTCTAGTCGCAGGTGTGACAAAAGATTTAACCCAAAAAGTAAAAGCGGGCGATTTAGTTAATCTGGTTGCAGCACCTGTTGGTGGTAAAGGTGGTGGTCGTCCAGATATGGCAATGGCCGGTGGTAATAATCCAGCTGCTTTAGCTGATGCGCTAGCATTAGTTGCCCCCTGGTTAAGTAAGCGTTTGTAATAGATAGACCTGCTATGTAAATAGCTTTAATAGGTGAGAAATAACGATGGCATTATTAGTTCAAAAATATGGTGGGACCTCGGTAGGCAACATTGAGCGCATAAAAATCGTTGCTGAAAAAGTTAAAGCAACAAGAGAAAACGGTCATGATGTTGTGGTTGTTTTATCTGCTATGTCGGGTGAGACCAATCGTATGATTGCGCTCGCAAAAGAAATAACACCTAACCCCAGCCCTCGGGAAATGGATGTGTTATTGACAACCGGCGAGCAAACTACGATTGCACTTTTATCAATGGCATTACATGATTTAGGTATTGATGCAGTTTCCATGACGGGTGACCAAATCCGTTTAAAAACCGATTCAAGTCATAGTAAAGCGCGTATTTTAGATGTTGAAACTGACAACATTATGCAACATTTAAAACTCGGACGGGTGGTTGTGGTCGCTGGCTTTCAAGGTCGTTCGCAAAGTAATGATATTACCACATTAGGTCGAGGCGGTTCAGATACCTCTGCTGTAGCAATCGCTGCCGCGTTAAAAGCAGACGAATGTCAAATCTACACAGATGTCGATGGTGTTTATACGACAGATCCACGTGTTGAACCGCATGCTCGTCGCTTGGACAGTATTACTTTTGAAGAAATGCTGGAAATGGCGAGTTTAGGTGCTAAAGTTTTACAAATTCGGTCAGTCGAGTTTGCAGGGAAATACAATGTCCCACTGCGTGTTCTATCAAGCTTTAAAGATGGTGGTGGCACATTAATTAGTTATGAGGAAAATAAAATGGAATCTCCTGTTATCTCCGGTATTGCGTTTAATCGTGATGAAGCCCGCTTAACATTGTCGGGCGTGCCTGATCAACCTACTGTTGCAGCGCAAATTCTTTCACCTATCGGTGAGGCGAATATCGATATTGATATGATAGTGCAAAATACTGTGGGCAATGGCAAAACAGATTTTACTTTTACCGTACATCGTGATGATTATGAGCAAACTAAGGAACTATTAGAGAAGGTTCGTGTCTCACTGCAAGCTGATAATGTTCAAGGGAACAATGAGATAGCAAAAGTCTCTATAGTTGGTGTTGGAATGTGGAATCATCCTGGTGTTGCCAAAACAATGTTTGAAACATTGGGCAAAGAAGGTATTAATATTCATCAAATTGCAACGTCAGAGATAAAAATATCTGTGCTGGTTGATAGTAAGTATCTTGAACTTGCTGTTCGGGCACTACATAAAGCATTTGAATTGGAAAATGACCCTACAGAAGAAAAATAAATTTTTCGATATTGCACAGTAAATATTTACCTTTTTACTGTGCATTGGTCCATACTTAATTCAAACGGATAGATTAATTCTTACAGGAGCAGGATATGCTTATATTAACACGTCGAGTTGGTGAAACTCTGATGATAGGCGATAGCGTTACCGTTACCGTTTTGGGCGTAAAAGGTAATCAAGTCAGAATTGGTGTAAACGCACCGAAAGAAGTATCGGTTCATCGCGAAGAAATTTATATGCGTATCCAAGCTGAAAAAAATGCCGAAGAATAAATTACAGTTCCATTCTTCACAAAGAGCCTCAGGGCTCTTTTTTTTTGCCTAATGCCATATTGTTTTCGCTCAATATGGCTCTATTTTGTAAAAAAGAGAGAAAGTGTCTGATAAATAGGCAAACGGAAATCAGTCATTAAAAAATGTTTGACTTGTTTTTAGAAGACAGTATTATGTGCGCCACAAGACGACGGTGGAGTGGCCGAGTGGCCGAAGGCGCTCCCCTGCTAAGGGAGTAACGGGTTTATAGCCTGTTCGAGAGTTCGAATCTCTCCTCCACCGCCATTCTTGTAGATTCTTAAGGCGGGTGTAGCTCAGCTGGATAGAGTACCTGGCTACGAACCAGGCGGTCAGGGGTTCGAATCCCTTCACCCGCACCATCTTTCTTGCACAAGATGGTAAGCACTAAGAATCGAATATTAAAAACAAAAGAATATCGCGGCGGGTGTAGCTCAGCTGGATAGAGTACCTGGCTACGAACCAGGCGGTCGGGAGTTCGAATCTCTCCGGGCGCGCCAAATGACAAAGGGTCCCCAACGGGGGCCCTTTTTCATTTGAGGTGTTCTGGATGACGATGAGGACTCCTGTTCGACAAGACGCGTTAGCGTCTTGGACGCCGCAGGCGCCCCGAAGGGGTGAGGATCGGCTTGAGCCGATCCGAATCAATCTCTCCGGGCGCGCCAAAAACCAAAGCCTCCCTCATTGCAGCCAGTCATTGACCACACTGTCATGATCGCGCTCCCTTTCTTATTTGCGGCGATGGTCGCGATGCTGCAGATATAACCGAGTCACTGATAAGGCGATGTTACCTTGGGCGCGTTGCCTCAATTAAGATGCAATTCTCCGCCAGCAAGCTGGCGTCGACAGAGCAGAGAATGCAGAACTTCAAGGCACGAAACGGTATTGGTATCTGTTTGGCCTCCCTGTGCCTCGCTGCATGTTCGCAAGGGACTTCCAAAGGCGAGCAAGTTCAGTCGTCCGGTGCTGTGAATTACGGCATCGAAACCTCGCAGGACGTGCTCGTCACGAGCGAGGCCGGTGACCGCATCGCCGCCAGGGACAACGTGGTGTTCGAAGAGGGCCAGGCTGTCGGTACCGTGATCTCGGTCGATCCTTCCGTGCTCAGGCAAACCATGGTTGGCGTCGGCACCTCGTTCACCGAATCATCGGCCTTCGTTCTCGCGCATCTCGAAAAGGATGAGCGGCGCGCGGTCATGGAAA
>DATCZZ010000048.1:0-6341 GCA_036525635.1 Psychromonas sp.
ATGTGCGGGCATTTTTTTAGCCATCAAAAAGCCCTAATCAAAAGAGGCGGTTGTAAACTCCGGATAACAGCAAATTACTTCTACACCTGCTTGTTTCGCCTGTTCAAATAACTGCGCATATTTTAGATCAATGTGCTCTGCCGCCTGCACCGATTTTATTCCACTATGCAGTACGGTAAACAGTAAAACACTACGCTGGCCCTGCTGTTTCATCGCCATTAACTCACGCAGGTGTTTTTGACCACGCAGGGTAACACTGTCCGGGAAAAAACCTTTACCCTCAACAAAACGCTCCTCAAGCAAAGTTCAGCTTTTCACCTCAACATAACAGGCGGCGCCGCTTTCATGGGTTAACAGAAAATCGATACGGCTATTTTCACTACCATATTTGACTTCAGCTTTAATATGCTGATAACCCGAGAGAGCTTGGATTTCTCCCCCTCTCAGCATCTCCCCGACAAACTGATTAGCCCTTGCCGTGTTGACGCAAATCCAATGCCCCGCCCTGCTCAAGGTGAGCTCCCATGTGTGTTTATATTTCCGGCTGAGATTGTTTGATGTGCTATACCAAACTTGATCACCCGGATCAGCACAATGTGTCATCGCACCAGTATTGGGGCAATATATGGTTAAAAGATCACCGTTTTCTAAGCGGACATCGGCTAGAAAGCGTTTGTAACGTTGTATTAATGTCGCTTTTTGTAAATTGTTAAACACCATTTAAACCTATCGCTGTTAAAAAGGATCACCGAGGAAAAGAGGCGTTAAGATTTTTTTGCGTTATCTTTGTTACCGATCCTATTACTGATCAACGTTTTTATTTTTTCATAACGGTTAATACCCTTCTCACGCTTAATATTCTCTTCCGCCAGGGGATCCTGAGTTAAGACCTTGCCACGCTGCTCCTGCAGATCCTGATGATGCTTTATAGCAAGGCGTTGAGCAGGTATCGGCAGCAAACTAATCAGTTCGATACCGCTACTGGGTATTGGTTCTGAAGCCGTATAGATTCGCACTTTGCCTTTCTCAATATATATTAGAGGTAGAGCTGAATCACCATAGCAGGTACGAAAATCTGTAAAACTGAAATTGTCGGTAAGCGCTGTGCTTTTAATCACGGCACCTTTAGACATCAAACGGGCTAATTTAGCATAGGAAACTGTTTCACCAAATAAACATAACCGTTCTAAGTATGTTTCTGACAATTTGTGCCTGGGCGCAGTGTCATCGCTGTTATGCAGCCCAAATACTTTTTCCGGGCCGAATAAATCTTGATAATGAAAACTAACCATAGGGTTAAGCTGCCTATAGGGAGACAACACTAACAAACGTCCGATTCCAGTCATATCAAGAAAGTTAAGCGCATGGGCCGATGCCGGATTGCCGTAATATACCGGAATATTATTCATACGTGCTAGCCTGATATTATCCCAGTTATTATCGGCTAAAATCACTCTTACATTGTTTAACTGTAAAACCTTTGCGAATTCTCTGGAAAAAATGGAGGCTCCAAAAATAAGTAATCCTTGTGAGCTTTCTTTTTTGACGCCTAAAAATTTTGCCCAGGGTGCCGCGGTGACGCTTTGAATAACAACACTGCCAATGATTATCAGAAAGACCAAAGGTACTATCATCTGTGCCCCTGCAACACCAATCTCTTCAAGCTTAATCGCGAAGAGAGAGGATACCGCTGCAGCGACAATGCCACGGGGAGCCATCCAGCTTAAAAACCATTTATCCTGTTTGCTTAACGATGTGCCTATTCCGCAACACCAAACACTTAAAGGTCTGGCGATAAAAAGCACCACAAATAAAAGGGCGATACCTTGCCAGCCTAAACTGAGCAACGCTTGAGAATCTAAGCGTGCCGCAAGCAGAATGAAAAGTGCGGAAATCACTAACACAGTTAATGTTTCTTTGAATTCAAGAATATCGGAAACCCCCACGCCACGCATATTCGCCAATAGAATCCCCATTACAGTGACCGTCAGTAAACCGGACTCTTCCTGGGTCAGATTAGCCGCGACAAATACGCCGAGCATGATAGTGATCACTGCGGTATTTTTTAAATAATGGGGCAATACATTATGTCTTAAAAGGTAGCCCACATAATAACCGCTGATGATACCAAAGCTGATACCGGTGGCTAAGGTTGTGCCTAATGCAGAAAGAACATGTACCGTGGGGTTGGAAGAGAAGGAGATGTACTCAAAAACCAAAACCGCAAGCAACGCGCCGATAGGGTCAATAATAATCCCCTCCCAACGCAAAATTCTCGCCAATTCAGTTTTGGGTTTGATGCTGCGCAGCATAGGCACTATCACTGTCGGTCCGGTTACAACCACTAGTGCGCCAAATAAAATAGCCAGCGGCCATTGAAATTCAAGCAGAAAATGGGTCGCTGTAGCGATACATCCCCAGGTAATAACGGTACCGATTGAAACAAGATGGGTTACCATGCGCCCATGATTTTTAATCTCTTTGAAATTCAGGGTCAACGCCCCCTCAAAAAGAATAATGGCGACACCTAAGGAGATAATGGGAAAGAGCAGTTCGCCAAATATCTGATCTGGTTTGAGAATATTTAATCCCGGTCCGATTAATAAACCGCATACTAAGAGAGGCAGTATTGCCGGCAGTCGAACTTTCCAGCCAATCCACTGACACAACAGGGATAAAACGCCCACTAAACCTAGCATGGCTGTGATTTTTTCAACCATAAATCCATCCTTAACGACTTTACATAAACAGCAATAAACTGCTGCTTTTATATACAATCAAGTTATTGAGCTGATTTGCCTGAAACATCACTATATCTATAAAAGATCAAAAAAAACACTAAAATTGTACATAAATCACACTTTCAGGAAAAATCTATAACGGAATGGGTGAAGCAGAAAAATAAAAATGAGGGGCAGGTTGAAACGCTATTAATTGAATTTTTACGCTCACTTGCCAGACAAAAACCAAACCAAGATTGGGCAATCGGCAGGCGATAAATAATGCAGTGTTTGCTCTGATCAATACATTTAATAGCCGCGATTTTTCCAAAAATCAGCTTGATTAGAGTGTTCTTTTTCTGCCGAGACAACAAAGGTTTTATCGGCAACAATAGTATTGTTTAATTCGATGGTCATGCGCCACGGTCCGCACTTGTCGGCAATGGGAGCCCAGATAGTATCCCCGAGGTAAAAATGCCAGTCATTATTGGTCACATGCACTTCTCCGACAAAAGGGGCACAGGGAGCGCCATTTTTATCATGCACTTGCGGATGGTCAATACAATAGCGAATTTTAGATCCGCGGGCTTTTTTGATATTGATAATAAAACCAAATTCAATATCAATTTCAGCGGGAATATTCGTCGTAAACTCTTTTATTTTTGGCAAATCTTTAGATTTCGCATCCCAATGAGAGTGGATCCCATAGGTCTGCATCTTAATAACAGCCTTCTGTTTCGCCATTGTGCTGCTTTCCTTACTACCATGTTGGCTAATTGCAAATTTGATAACTATCTACTTATTTATGCTTGTTAAAATAGATAGCAGCTTTAATTTCAGTTATGTGGCGGGATTAACTGCTCATCATTAACAAAACGTAACGCCATACAGTTACTCTCCTTGCTGATGATCATGCTTGGGTCAACGCGCAGGCAGCTGCCGGCATATTTCCCTGCAGCAGTAAAAGTACACACTTGCACATAATAACCATCAACCAGCGGCAGAGGAAACAGGGCTTGATAGATCTGCTCCTGTGCTGCGAATTTCCCGCTGCTTTGTTCAATCACAGTATTTTCCTGGTCGACCAGCTGAATATTAGCACCACAGCGCCCCACTATGGGTTTACTGACATAACCGCCGGCGCGTAACTCTGCGCTTAACTCAAACTCGGTCTGTAGCAACAAAGGATGGTTGGGGAAGAGTGACCAGAGTACCGGCAAAATCGCTTTATTACTGGGAATAAGGGTCCATAGCGGCTCAAAAATCATAATATGCTGATTGAGTAAAACATCAGCCAATTCAGGTGTTTTACCTTGTTTATAGCGGGGCTCAAAAGGTTCCGTTAAACGGGCATCCTCTTCTATCTGGCAGCGGATTTCATCCACTGCGGTTTCCCATGACCATGTTTTCCAAACCCAGTTAAGCGCTCGGCCCTGCGCATCGATAATGCGGCCATTTTCATCCCATTGCAAACTGTCAAAACCGACAATTACGCTCGTTTTTATCCCGGCAGCCTGCAATGTCTGCTCAATAAAAAGGGCATGGTAGCGCTCTTCAGGATCATTATCGTGGAGAATATGCACGTGATCTTCAGCATTACTTTTAGACCAGGCCTTAACCAGAGAAGAGAACAGATCTTTGCCGCTATCTTGCCCCTCGGTAACACCGTAGTGACGCGCCCATTTACCTTGTATTTTTGCACTTTCCATATAACAGGATGCGGAATCGCAGTTGTATTCATAAACCTTCAGGCCGGCATCGCTAAGCGCAAAATCAAAACGGCTGGTGATCAGCTGGTTCAGGCGGTTATCCCATGACTGGCGGATTTTCGGTAATAGCAGCGCAGGCAGATTAAACTTGTCAAGCAGCTCGGGGTGCTCCAGTACAAAATCCGTCGCATGCATAAACAAGGCATGTAACTCATTGGTGGCCCGTGTTAACGTTTCCCGAGCGGTTTCCGATAACACGTAATAACGCAGCTGATCTTCAGCAATGCTGGAGAGTTTATGACCATGCATCGCTTTGACGTAGGCGGCTTCATCTTGATTGGCAACATTCAGCCATGACTTTGTTGTTTGACCGCGATCTTTCGCCTTGCGGCTATGCAAACAAAAAAGCTGCTTATCGATAACCTCAGTCGGCTCGGCGTACTGATCATTATCGGTTTGCGTCATCCAGCCTAAGATGGTGGCGTCATGGTAAGAACATTGTAACCAATATTCACCCTCTTCAGTAGTGGTCGCTAGCAGCTCACGGCTGAATGACTGCCCGCCGGGCCAAATTTGATGACCTTCATTTTGCTCGGCAATACGTAATTTATCGGCAAAGACTTCGGTGATCACCGCGACATGCCCGGTTTCCTCAAACTCCCCGCCCTCGGCCCAGATCAATAAACTGCCGGGCTCCGGATGACGTTTACAGCCGTTTGCGAAGGCAAATAGAGGCAGTCTGGAATTGCTGGCGATATCCCTGACTGAGCGCAGATTAAATATCTCATAGGCCATTGCCACGTCATCAAAAATATAACCTTTATTGAGGTACATCCAGCGGCGGGCAAACTCAACACACTGCCATTTATAGCCCATATAGATACCATCAACATAGTGACGATAAGAGCTGCGTTTAGGGTATTCTTTATCGCTGGCAGTTTCATAGTCTGAAGAGTAAGCAGCCACCCCGCCCGGTGCATAACCGAGTAAAGTACCAAATGGAGCAGAATCGGGAAGATGTATATGGGTCACAGCGGTCGCCTAAGAGAGTAACAATTCGCTGAATATATGCCAGAGATATAAGATTAGCAATATGCTGATTTGCCGATTTATAAGAATACAAACCAGGGCGGGAATAATGCTCCTGGATAAAAAAAGGGACAGCTACTGCCATCCCCTTTTTCAACCGCTCAGAAATTCTCTAAACAGTTTGTTTATTCTTTGCCTGCTTTCTTTTGCTCGGCAACAACAGCAATATTTAACTCCGCCAGTGCAGCCGGATTTGCAAAACCTGGTGCATTGGTTAACGGACAGGCAGCAGAAGCCGTTTTCGGGAAAGCGATAACTTCACGAATTGAGCTGGTACCGGTCATCAGCATCACTAAACGGTCTAAACCAAATGCCAGTCCGGCATGCGGTGGTGCACCAAATTGTAATGCTTCCAGTAAGAAACCAAACTTATCTTTTGCTTCTTCATCACTGATATTTAAGATACGGAAAATTGCCGCCTGCATATCCTGTTTATGAATACGCACACTGCCACCGCCCAGCTCACAACCGTTTAATACCATATCGTAGGCATTTGAGATAGCGCCAATCGGATTTGCCTGCAACTCTTCAGCAGTCAGGTTAATCGGTGCTGTAAACGGATGATGCAGCGGTGTTAAGGCACCGTCTTCGAGCGGCTCAAACATCGGGAAGTCAATAACCCAAAGTGGTTTCCACTCCTCTTTAACCAAGCCTAAGTCTTCTGCAACCTTAAGACGCAGCGCACCGATTGCCTCGCTAACAATATTGGCTTTATCCGCACCAAACAGGATGATATCACCATCCTTGGCACCAGTACGGCTGAGTAACTCAATGACAACCTCTTCGCTGAGGAATTTAGCAATTGGAGACTGTACTCCTTCTA
>DATCZZ010000049.1:0-11098 GCA_036525635.1 Psychromonas sp.
CATTATTGTAAACTGTTAATATCATAAATAGTTTTATAAAAAACCTGTGAATCAAACTTTATAGTGTATCGGTTATGCTATAGATAACGTTGGTATAGGGCGATTTTTCCCTTTCGCCTTAGAAATTAATTTTGCAAGCCATATCAACGTTAGCGGAGGGCAGTAGGACGTAGCGGTATAAGGTAGGAAACGCAGCGGAGACCTGTTGGCTGAGCGGTGCTTGCTCGATTAATAGTTTATGGATTTAGACTACCTTAGCGATCTGGCAGAGCATTTCCCCTACTCTCATTTAATTGATGCTTCACGACGCAGCGGGTAGTAAAAGAATGATCACTGCTGTCGAGATGCGTAACATGAATTTCTGCAAACTGACCGGCAGTGGTCAATTTTTGTTGCTTTAAGATCACAGGAGTTAAGTATGAACTTGGCATTAACATTATTTAATAACACTCGCAAAAACATATAACTGGAATTGAGGAAACATTGCGACAATATTGCAACAGGCAACGCATTGACCTGTTCAAATTGTCTTAGAGGCACTGCAAACTCGATGGAATCGGTATAATTTTACTGCTCCCCTTTATCTCTTGGAACAAAGGGAGCAATTACAAGACCCAATCCGATTCCTATTAAAATAGATGCAACAAAGAATAAGGCTGATGTTTTTAGAAATATGAACCCGGTACCAACCCCAATCAGCGTTGTTCCTCCTATTACCCATGCACTTTTATCTACGCTTTTAGCCATTTTATTCCCCTTGGTTGGCGCTTATACCATTGGCAGCCTGTTTAATTAACAAAGGCAATAGTTACATTATATTGATATTTAATAGCGTAGTTTATTTGGGGTTAATTTGCTGAATTGAGCAGTAAAAGAGGTTAAGAGCCTAGCTTGCTGATGCTCTATGAATAGCGCATTATGCTTACAAATTGCCGTCCTGGCGTTTTTCATCTTATTTCGAAAAATATTTCTCTATTTTCTAATCTCAATGACAGCGATTTTTTGCACCGCCAAAATCCCAGTTCCAATGATCGATGGTACTTTCTAATGGCAGACACAGCGGGGTTTATCTGGCCAAAAATTCGAGTGCAACAATAATCTTAATGAGTGTGAATAGTCGCTGATAATTGTTTGATTTATCGAACTAAACAGTTATTCTTATAATTACTGTCAGATTTCATTAAAAGGATTTATATGGATTTTATATTTGATTATTTGTTAAGAATTGAAGTTTTTATCCTCGTATTAGTGGTGGTAATCTTAAAATCATCAGTTATTTTTGTACCACAAAACCGGGCTTACCTGATTGAACGTTTTGGTAAATACCAATCAACCCGAGAAGCCGGATTAAATTTTCTTTTTCCATTTATTGACCGCATTGCCGCGGACCGTTCGTTAAAAGAGCAGGCTGTTGACGTGCCAAGCCAAAGCGCGATCACCAAAGACAATATCTCTTTAAGTGTTGATGGTGTACTCTATTTCAGAGTATTAGACCCGTATAAAGCCACTTACGGGGTCGATGATTATGTCTTCGCAGTAACGCAGTTATCGCAAACAACGATGCGTTCTGAATTAGGTAAAATGGAACTCGATAAGACATTTGAGGAACGTGATGTACTCAACACCAATATTGTTGCCTCCATAAACGAAGCATCCGGTCCGTGGGGCATTCAGGTATTGCGTTATGAAATAAAGGACATAGTACCGCCGCAAACCGTGATGGAGGCAATGGAAACGCAAATGAAAGCGGAGCGGGTGAAGCGAGCACAAATATTAGAATCAGAAGGTGACAGACAGGCAGCGATTAACGTTGCGGAGGGTCAAAAGCGTTCAGTCGTTTTGAAGGCTGAGGCTGAAAAAGAGGAGCAGGTATTAAGGGCTCAGGGTGAAGCGCAGGCTATTATCGCTGTTGCAAACGCTCAGGCTGAAGCGCTGCACACCGTCGGTACTGCTGCTAATACCGAAGAGGGACAGAAGGCCATTCAACTCGATTTAGCCACTAAGGCGATTGAAGCTAAAGCCGCGATTGCCAAAGAATCTTCAGTAATATTACTGCCTGAGAACGGCACGGATGTGGCATCCATTGTCGCCCAGGCAACCACCATCATTAAGAGTTTAAATAAAGGCTAATCATGGAATCTGTTTTTCCGTATTTACCACAAAGTTTTATCGTAGTCGGGCTCATTTTATTAGTGATTGAAGTGCTAATATTGGGTTTTTCGACCTTTTTTTTATTTTTTATCGGAATCGCTCTCATCGCCAGCGGTCTATTGATGGCGATCGGGTTGCTTCCTGAAACCCTGTTTAATGCCTTATTATCAACGGCGATAATAGCAACACTGGTGGCATTAGTTGCTTGGAAACCGATGAAAAACATTCAAAATAAAGTTGAGCCAAAACATGTTAATAATGACATGATCGGTCATCAATTTGTGTTAACCGAGGAATTAGCCAGCGGTCGGACAATCATCCATCGGTATTCAGGTATTGACTGGCAAGTCAAAGCAAAAGAGCCGTTAGCAGCCGGTACCGAAGTCAGGATAATCGGTGTTGAAGTTGGTATATTAACCGTCGAGCGCGTTAATACCTTGAAGTAAAAAAGCGCAACGGGCAGGGGTGACGTCATTTGAAGAGGAACCGTGGATTGCGGTTCGCGGGACGCCTCTTTGTTTTAAGTAATTGCAAATGTATTAAAGATCTTGCATTGCGCAGGAAAAGATTAACACTAGCAAAACATATTCAACACTTTTTGTACTGTCAGAGATCCTTCAAGGCAATATTAGATGGAGAATTTTCAATAGCAGTCTTAAATTTTTTAAACGTTTCTTCTAATTTATTGAATTCGTCAGAATTTATACTTGGAACAGCATCAATACCATATTGATCTAAGGCTTGCAGAACATGAGAAATCGTTAGCCATTCAGGATCACGTGCCGGTTGGTAAAATAGGGTAGCAGTATCACTCAATTTCACCTCAACCAACAGCCCAGCTTCAGTTAATTCAAAAAGGATATGGCGCACAAGGCGAATAGGAAATCCCAAGAAATGTGCGATTTGATCGGCATGCCAGGGTTTTTCTCCCTTACAAAAATTCTTCACACTTAATTGGACAATATATAGGGCAATTAATCGCTTAAAGGAGTGGCTGGTTTTAAGACAATCCGGTTCAAATTCATAGGTTTGCACATTTTGCTGTGCAAAGGAAACCTCTGCGCCGAGAAGGACAATCAGCCAACTCATTTGCAGCCACACTAAAAATAGCGGCAGGGCCGCAAAGCTCCCATAAATGGCGCCATATTTTAAGACCCCCACCTGAAACATGATATAAATCCATTGCACAATCTGATAGATGGTTCCTGCAACAATCCCTCCTAAAAGCCCGGCTTGAAAATTTATTTTGGCATTGGGAATAAAAATATACATAAAAATAAATAGTGCCCAAATTACTACATAAGGTAGAATTTTAAGGCTGGTAATAATAAGCGGAACAATCGGCCCTAGAAAGGATAATTGATCCATTAGAAGTACTACCTGACTACTAATAATAACTGTTACACTGCTTGATATAATCAATAAGATAGGGCAAATCAGCATAATAGAAGTATAATCGCTAAACTTTCTTCCTAAGCTTCGACTTTTCTTGATCCCCCAGATTTCATTAAACGATTCTTCTATCTGACCTAATACTTTGATCACCGTCCAAAATAACACCACGGTACCAATGCCGGCAATAAGACCTCCTTGGGTATCTTCGAGCATAGCCTGAGAAAAACCGATAATTTTCTCAACGACCTCTTCCTGCCCCTGCAGGTTTTCAAATAGTAATATTTTAAGTTTTTGCTCAAATCCAAACCCTTTGGCAATTCCAAAAGCCATCGCAAAAACTGGCACTATGGATAATAAAGAGAAAAAAGTTAGGGCAGAGGCTCGCAGCATGCAGTTATCTTCCGCAAAACCACGAACAGCCAAAAGAATAATACGCAGCTGACGAAGAGCAAAGCATTTCACTCCTGAGAGCTGATTAGCGCGAATCCGCCAAATATCAGTTTCAATAAAATTAATGATCTTGGAGATAACAGTTCTCATTGCAGGATCCTTCTCATACAAGTTTAAAAAATGTGTAACTTTGATTTAACCCGTTAGATCTGCACCTTCACGCCTAGAATCTGCTCACCTCTCACCTTGCTGATTTTTGTGTCTTGAATAATAACGGGTAGTAGTAGAAATAAATGCCCTTTTGTGCCTTTCAACTACAGCTAAAATTTGTTGATAATTAAGGTCTTAGTTGCTTTTCTAAACCAAGCATAGATCATCTGGCAAAATTTATCTGTCGCTCTATTTTTAAAACTTATCAATCGTTTATTGCTGCGGCATTTCTGATAAAATCATTCTGATTAATGCTATAAAAAATAAAATTATAAACAAACCACTTTAGGAAAAATAAATTAACAACTTCAGGTAGTTTGGGTATACGCTTAAATCCCATTAGTATTTAGCAAGGTTATCTATGTCTCAAAAAATATACTGTATTGCCATGTTTAAGCCTAAAGCTGGTAAAACGAATGAACTGTTTAAAATATTACAAGCGCTTGAGCCCAATTCTCAACGGGAAGATGGCTGCATTCAATACTTAGTCACACGCCATATCGAAAACGATTTTGCCCAGGGCACGAGTTATCCGCTTGTCTTTAATGAAGTATGGCGCGATCAAGCCGCTTTTGAAGCACATTGCCAGCGCAAAGAGATTGTTGATTTTTTCCAAACACAATGTGTTTCAGAAAATGGTCTTGTTGAAGCCCATAATGTTTGTGTATATAGTGATCAACCGGAAAATTTTGACGCTCCCGTACTATAATAAAACGAATTGCTCATCCATATTTACGACAGCATTTATAGGGAATATTTATGAAATGCATATTAAATTATGTATTTAAAGCATCTTTAGCTACTTTATGCCTGCCTCTTGCCGTCTCCGCTGCTGAAATTTCCACACGCATTGTCGGCGGGGAGGAAAGTGCACTTGGCCAATTCCCGTGGGCCGTCAGCCTTAAATACAGTGCAACACAGCAGCATTTCTGCGGTGCGTCATTAATAGGTGAACAATGGGTTTTAACCGCGGCTCACTGTTTAGTCAATAGTGGTATTTCGAAATCTGTATTACAAATCACCGCAAGCGTTGGTGAATATGACTTATACTCAATCCCGGTTACGCCTGCGAAACAAATAGAACAGTTCTATATCCATCCTGGTTACAACAGTGCAACACAAGTGAATGATATTGCGCTGTTAAAACTTGTCTCTGCCGTTGATACCCCCAGTTTGATCACGCCTGTCAATCTGGATATTACAAAATCTGCTGTGGCAAATCAGGAAAATGTGACAGCGCTTGGCTGGGGCTCTACTGTGGCCTATGCCCCCGATCAAATGGTCATTCCTGACCCTGATTACCCTAATATTCTAAATTATGTCGAAATACCCCTAATGACAGATACAATGTGCAGCAGCGTATTAGGCAGTAATTATACCGCTGAAATGATCTGTGCAGGCCTGCAAGATGGCGGCAAAGACAGCTGCCAGGGTGACAGCGGTGGTCCTTTAGTGATTAAACAGGATGGCAGCTGGCAGCAGATTGGCATTGTAAGCTGGGGAAATGGCTGCGCTGCGTCTGGGTATCCCGGGGTTTATACACGGCTGGCCTTATATGAAGAGTGGGTGAACAGCGTAAGCAAGAGTATCTATTTTCCTAATCGCCTTGAATTCCAGGATACGCTCATTGGCAGCACGCATATTGAAAGCGTTGTGATAGAAAATAATTCCACTTACGATGCACAATTAGATTTTAGTGCAAGCGGCGATGCAACCTTTGCATATGACGCTTCAGATTGTGCTTTTATTGCGCATAATGACAGTTGTGAACTGCTGATAAGCTATAGTCCCTCTGATAGCACTCCAAGTCAAAAAACCATCAGCATCAGCAGTGATGTGATGAAGTCGCAACAGACATTATCATTAATAGGTTTGCCACTGATCGATGCAACTGAACTAGCCGCCATAGCGGGTTTTCAGCTGGACAATATGGCTTGGTTCAGCGGCGGTTACTCCCCCTGGCAGTTTAATGCAAAGAGCAATTATTTACAGTCGGGCAGCATTGCAGCTGATCAAAATAGCTTTCTCAAGACGACCGTGAAAGGCACAGGAAAACTCTCCTTTGACTGGGCAGTCCAATCTGAAAGGGAGTTCGATAAGTTAACGCTTAGCATCAATGGCACTGTTTATAGCAGTATCTCCGGTCTTTCAGGGTTTGCAACAAAGCATGTTTATTTAGATAAAGCGGTTAACCAGGTGGTCTGGAATTATGAAAAAAACGCAACCATCACCTCTTTTGCAGATCAAGCTTATCTGGATAATGTGACCTTTGAAAAGATGACTAAAGAAGCGTTTGATCTCTGGTTAAGCCAAATCAATGTGAGCAGCAGCTCGGGGGGCGGCGCTATCGGCTGGTTAACTGTTTTGCTGTTCCCTCTCCTGTTTATTCGCCGCTTCCATAAATTCTTATAATATTCGCCGAGATACTTTGTGAAGCAGCTCACAAAGTGTTAAGGTGCGCTCTTTTTTTAAACAACATATTTTCTATAGGATCCAAACCTTGAGCCAATCCCCTTTCTCAACATTATCGTTACATACTGATCTTTTACATAACTTAGACTCGCTGGGTTATCACCTGATGACCCCTATTCAAGCGCAAAGTTTGCCACATGTACTGGCGGGTAAAGACGTTATCGCGCAAGGTAAAACAGGCTCAGGTAAAACAGCGGCATTTGGTCTAGGTCTGCTGGAGAAGCTTAATGTAAAGTATTTTCGTATCCAGGGGTTGATTTTATGCCCGACGCGAGAGCTTGCCGATCAGGTTAGTAAAGAGCTGCGCAGGCTTGCCCGCACCATTCACAATATTAAAGTGTTAACCTTATGCGGCGGTGTACCGTTTGGACCGCAAATCGGATCATTAGAGCATGGAGCCCATATTATCGTCGGCACGCCGGGACGTATCGAAGATCATCTGCGCAAGGGCACGCTACGTTTGGATGATTTACAAGTATTAGTGCTGGATGAAGCCGACCGCATGTTGGAGATGGGTTTTCAGGCATCGCTGGATGCAATCATAGATCAAACCCCCAAACAGCGCCAAACGCTATTATTCAGTGCCACCTTCCCGGAGCAAATTAATAATATCGCCAAGCGCATTATGCTTGAACCAGTGATGGTTAAAGCTGAATCCAAACATGATGACACTGTTATTGCGCAGCATTTTTATAAAGTAGAAAATAATCAGGATCGCATGATCGCGCTGCGCTTATTATTGCAAAAATATCAACCGGAATCGTCGGTGGTTTTCTGTAACACTAAAAAAGAGGTACAAGAAGTTGCAGATGAACTGGCAAATCGCGGCTTTAACGCCCTTGCACTGCATGGTGATTTAGAGCAAAAAGAGCGCGATCAGGCATTAATCCGTTTTGCCAATAAAAGTGCCAATATCCTCGTTGCAACCGATGTGGCAGCCCGAGGTCTGGATATTGATAACCTCAGTGCGGTTTTTAATTTTCACATCGCCCATGATCAAGAAGTACATGTTCACCGCATCGGCCGTACCGGGCGTGCCGGAAACAAAGGGTTAGCATTCTCTTTCTACAGTGATAAAGAGCAGAACCGAGTTTCGTTACTGGAAGATTATCTGGATCGTAATATTTCACCTGAGCAGCTGCCTCCTTTAAGCTTACTTGATCAACAACCTCTGCAGGCAAACATGCTCACGATTCGGATTGACGGCGGCAAAAAACAAAAAATCAGACCTGGCGATATCCTCGGCGCATTAACCGGTGAAAATGGCATTAACGGCGGTGAAGTCGGCAAAATCCATGTTGCAGACAATTGGTCATATATCGCGGTACAACGTAATAGCATCAAAGTCGCATTTAAAAAATTAAGTGAAGGTAAACTGAAAGGGCGTAAATTCCGCGTTATGGTGGTTCGCGGCTAAGATTAAAATATTCACTGCAGTTCAGATGCCCGCTGATCTGGACTTTCCCTGGCGCATCTCCCAAATACTTTCTAAAAACAACAAACTGGTAGTCTATAAACTGATTTTTTCAACACAGACTCTGTAACAAAATGTTACAGAGTGTAACACCAGGTCGCCAATTGTAAGTAATTGTAACTAAAAAAAAAGTGTGATCTGCTTATCATGGGTTATACGAATATCATGTATATACTTCAGAAAAATTCAATCGAAGCAATTTGATTTATTCATTTTTAATAGCAAGAAAATACAACCTTATAACTGGAGAAAAATATATGAATATTTTCGGAAGTCTACAAAAAGTTGGGAAGTCATTAATGCTTCCCGTATCCGTACTGCCAATAGCCGGTATTCTACTGGGTGTCGGTGCAGCAAAATTCGGTGCGATACCGTTGGTTATTTCACAACTTATGGAACAAGCTGGTGGTGCTGTATTTGGTAACATGGCATTATTATTTGCAATCGGTGTTGCGCTTGGTTTCACAAAAAATGATGGTGTAGCTGCGATGGCTGCTGCCGTTGGTTACTTCATCATGATGCAGACTATTGAAGTACTTTCACCTGGAGCAAACACGGGTGTATTAGGTGGTATCATCGCGGGTGGTATTGCTGCTTTCATGTTCAACCGTTTCTACAATATTACCTTACCTGATTACTTAGGTTTCTTTGCCGGTAAACGTGCGGTTCCAATCATGACAGGCTTTGCAGCCATAGTTATGGGTGCGATTCTTGCTGTTATCTGGCCTCCTGTTGGCGCAGTAATTGCAACTTTCTCTCACTGGGCTGCAGATCAAAACCCGACAGTAGCATTCGGTATCTACGGTATTGTTGAGCGTTCATTAATCCCATTTGGTTTACACCACATCTGGAACGTGCCTTTCTTCTTTGAAGCTGGTACTTGTACAAGTGCATCAGGTGAGCAACTACACGGTATCTTAACTTGTTACCTATCTGCTGATGAAACATCACGTGTAGCAGGTAATGGCTTTGGTCAACTAGCTGGTGCTTACATGTTCAAAATGTACGGTCTACCTGCTGCTGCTATTGCAATGGCTCACGCTGCTAAACCTGAAAACCGCGCTAAAGTATTGGGTATCATGGTTTCTGCTGCATTGACTTCATTCCTAACAGGTATCACTGAGCCAATCGAATTTGCATTCATCTTCGTAGCACCAGTGTTATACGTAATCCATGCGCTATTAGCTGGTACAGCATTTGTTATAACCAATATGCTTGGCATGGTTCACGGTACTTCATTCTCACATGGTCTGATTGATTTCTTAGTACTATCTGCTAATTCACAAAAATTCCTATGGTTCCCAGTGATTGGTCTTATCTATGCGGCTATCTACTACACTGTATTCCGTGTTGTGATTGCTAAACTAGACCTTAAAACACCTGGTCGTGAAGATGAAGAGCTTGAAGAAGAAGTTTCTCTTGATAGCACTGAAGTTTCTATTCTTCTTGTAGCGGCATTCGGTGGTAAAGCTAACATTGAAAACTTAGATGCTTGTATTACACGTCTACGTGTTACTGTTAAAGATATTTCTTTAGTAAGTAAAGATGAGCTTAAGAAATTAGGTGCTGCCGGTGTATTTGTATCAGGTAACGGCGTTCAAGCTATCTTCGGTACTAAATCTGATAACTTAAAAACTGACATGGAAAATTACATGTCTAAATAGTAAGTTGCCGGGCAGGTGTTTCATCTGCCCACTCTTTAAAAGTAGAAGAGCCATTGACAATTTTGCTCACCGTTTAATTGTCGACCTTCTACTTTTTTCTTTTACCCCCCCTTTCCTCCTTCAACCTCAGCTTAAAATCAGTAACCACACGTTAAATCTTTCTCCCTGTTCCAATACTAAAATAAAATTTATTTGTAATAGCCATATCTACATAGAAACAAGTGAATTGGCAGAGCTGATCAGTAGCAAACAAGAAACTGAAATCCTATGATTTTTTCTAATTTTTGATATTACTGCGAGAGAAAGCGGTTGCCATGCTTACACGCAGAATTTTTAAGCTGCAGCATACCGTAAGCTACTGTTAACCAGCTCTTAGCTCAAGCAGTGTAGCCAAGACCAACATCATCCATTCGTTTTTCGGCTGCCCCCATTTCTGTGTGCAATGTACCCAGCGAGTGAATATAACCTATTGTGTTTCATACGTTTATTATCATAAGTTCATTTTTATTTTTGATAATCTTAAACTACAATTCGAAAGTCTGGCTAAATTTAACCGATGCGGAAAGGACTTCTCCATGACTATTCATTTTATCGCTGTATTGATGCTGACGTTGTTTGTAAGCGCCTGTTCTGATAAGACAGAGCAGTTGAATAAAGATTTTGGTAAACCACAGGTTCGCGACCGTATTGTCGAAGCGGAAGATCCGCTCGCTAATTATTTTTTAAACAAAGTAAAACCGATTTTAGAAAACCGCTGTGTGGTTTGTCATGGTTGTTATGATTCACCTTGCCAGTTGAAATTATCTTCCGTTGAAGGGATTGATCGCGGTTTTTCTCCTGAACTTGTTTACGGCTTGCGCCTTTCTGAAATGGAGTCCACACGATTGTTCATTGATGCGGAAAATACGCAACAATGGCGTGACAAAGAAAAACCTTTTAAACCCGTATTAAACGAACGTGAGCAAATACCGGAAGCCAACTTACAAGGCAGCGTTTTATATCAAATGTTAGCCCAGAAAAATGCACATCCGCTGCCAGCGGATGTATCAGTACTACCTGATAGTTTTGATTTTTCATTAGACAGAAAGCAGCAGTGCCCAAGTATTGAAACGATTGGTAAATATCAAAAAGATTTTCCTCTTGCGGGTATGCCTTACGGTTTCCCGAATATAAATAGATCTGAGTTTAAAACCATCCAAACCTGGGTAGAACAAGGTGCACCAATGGCCCAGCCACCAGCAATTACAGATTCTTTACAGCAACGCATTAATGACTGGGAGACATTGGTCAATAGAGAAGGCAATAAAGCAAAATTAATAAACCGTTACATCTATGAACATCT
>DATCZZ010000050.1:0-2703 GCA_036525635.1 Psychromonas sp.
GGCGGTATAGTTGCACAGGTTGGTGAAGGCGTGAGCAGTGTTAAAGTGGGCGATCATGTTATTCCTCTGTATACCCCTGAATGTGGGGAATGTAAGTTCTGTAAATCCGGAAAAACCAACCTCTGCCAAAAAATTCGTGAAACCCAGGGCAAAGGCCTAATGCCGGACGGCACAACCCGTTTTTATAAAGACGGTCAGCCGATTTATCACTATATGGGCTGCTCAACTTTTTCTGAGTACACAGTGCTACCTGAAATCTCATTGGCAAAAGTGAATAAAAAAGCTCCTCTTGAAGAAGTCTGTTTATTAGGCTGCGGTGTTACCACTGGTATGGGCGCTGTAATGAACACCGCAAAAGTGGAAGAAGGCGCGACTGTTGCTATCTTTGGCTTGGGCGGTATCGGTTTATCCGCTGTGATCGGGGCAACCATGGCCAAAGCAGGCCGCATTATCGCAATTGATATTAATGAAAGTAAATTTGCGTTAGCAAAACAACTCGGCGCAACAGATGTTATTAATCCCAAAAATTTCGATAAGCCAATCCAGGATGTGATTGTTGAAATGACCGACGGTGGTGTTGATTACTCCTTTGAATGTATCGGTAATGTGAATGTGATGCGCAGCGCCTTAGAATGTTGCCATAAGGGCTGGGGTGAATCTGTTATTATCGGTGTTGCCGGTGCGGGACAGGAGATCTCAACCAGACCATTCCAATTGGGTACCGGTCGTGTATGGCGTGGCAGTGCATTTGGGGGGGTTAAAGGACGAAGCGAATTACCGGATTATGTCGAACGTTACCTGGCGGGTGAATTTAAATTATCGGATTTCATTACCCATACCATGCCATTAGAGGATATTAATGAGGCTTTTGACCTGATGCATAAAGGCCAAAGTATTCGCAGCGTGATTCATTTCGACAAATAACTTGATGGCGTGTTTGCACAGCCAAACACGCCAGTTTTATCAGCCTAGGAAAGTCCATGACAATTGAAAATATAAGTCAAAACAAAGTGTTTGATGGTTGGCATAAACAGTATACTCATCAATCGACAATACTTAACTGTAAAATGCGTTTTGCGATCTATTTACCGCCACAGGCAAATAACGGCAATAAAGTCCCGGTCCTGTACTGGTTATCGGGACTCACCGGCAGTGATGAAAATTTCATGCAAAAAGCAGGTGCTCAAAGAGTTGCAGCACAATTGGGACTGGCGATCGTCGCCCCTGATACCAGCCCGCGGGGAGAGGGGGTCGCAGATGACCCGCAGCAGGCCTACGATCTGGGTTTAGGTGCCGGCTTTTATGTGAACGCCACGCAGCCCCCCTGGGATAAACATTACCAGATGTATGATTACGTGGTCAGTGAATTGCCGGAGATTATCGAAGCACACTTTCCCGTTACGGCACAACGCGTTATCAGCGGCCATTCCATGGGCGGGCACGGGGCATTAATGGTTGCCCTGCGCAATCCGGATTTATATCAATCGGCAACGGCCTTTAGTCCGATTGCTAACCCGATCAACTGTCCCTGGGGAAGAAAGGCATTCACCGCTTACCTCGGTGACAATCGCGACCAATGGCGGGAATATGATAGCTGTGAACTGCTCTCGGCAGCGCAACAAAAAATCCCCATCTTAGTGGATCAGGGTGATAGTGATAATTTTTTACAGGAGCAACTAAAACCCG
This sequence comes from Psychromonas sp., assembly GCA_036525635.1. Taxonomy (GTDB): domain Bacteria; phylum Pseudomonadota; class Gammaproteobacteria; order Enterobacterales; family Psychromonadaceae; genus Psychromonas. The sequence continues at coordinate 1,687 of DATCZZ010000050.1, forward strand.
CCAGCCTGCTGGCCGCTGCGCAGAAGCGCAACTATCCCCTGACCTTAAATATGCAGCCGGGTTATGACCACAGTTACTATTTTATTGCCACTTTTATTGAAACCCACCTGCGCTTTCATGCGGCTAATCTGGGGTTAATTGTATAGTGCATCTTTAATATTGCTGCAGGCGCCCTACCCGCTATTTTTATAACTCGCATAATTCCAGAGGAAGGTTATCAGGATCCTTAAAGAAGGTGTATTTTTTGCCGGTATAGGGATCAATGCGGACAGCCTCCACCTCAATGGCAAAAGATTGCAGATGTTTACAAGCCAAATCCATTGAATCAACAACAAAGGCAAGGTGTCTTAACCCTAACGCTTCCGGATAACCTGCTCTAGGCGCAAAATCGGGAAAGGAAAACAACTCAATTTGCGTGCCGTCGGGTAACTGCAGATCAAGTTTATAAGAGTCACGCGCTTCCCTGTAATTCTCATCAATAATCTTTAAGCCTAAAATAGTGCTGTAGAAATACTTGGATTTTTCATAATCAGAACAGATGATGGCTGTATGGTGCGTTCCTTTCAGCATTTATTATTCCTTAATTTTTGTAATTTCTTGTTTATAAAGTTGAAAACCACAGGCTTGATAATTGCTCAATGCACGCGGATGGTCAAGTGAACAGGTATGCACCCAAACGCGCTTGGCATGGCATAACTGCCAGGCGTTGTTAACCGCTGTTGCTAACAGATACCCGCCAAAACCTTTACCGATAAACTTAGGCGCGAGTCCAAAATAGAGAAGTTCAACATCTCTATTGTCAGCAATTTCAAGTTCAAAATAACCCGCGATTGCTCCCTTGTAATACGCAACCCAGGTTCGCAGCTGCTCCCGTTCGGCATGCGCCTGCCACTGCCCGTCGGAATCACCAAGCTTATCAAACCACTGCCAGTTTTCCCCGACCAAACTATAAAGGTACTTATTGAAACGAAACTCTTTAATTTCTGCTTCAGTGAGTGTTAAACCAGCAACGGCAGG
>DATCZZ010000051.1:0-4556 GCA_036525635.1 Psychromonas sp.
ACGCCGTCCGGACTGAACATCCAACCGCGCAGCAGGCGCAGGTAATCGGCCTTATCCCGGCGTACGCTGCAGTTTTCAGGAACAAAACCGGCCTCTTCACTTTTACCCAGCAGGAAGGCTGCACACATATATTGGCGAAAATGCACGGCCCGTTCATCGCCACTCTGGAGCACAGCCAAGGCGCGGAAAAACTCCCCGTGCAATTCAGCCACACCATCGATTGCCAGCGGCACGGGGTGCTGCTGGTAAGTATGGCTACCCAAAATCACAGCAGGAAGATTACAGCGATTGAGCGAACTGCGGGCAAACGCCGGCAGGGAAGCACAAGAATCAGCATCCGTCGCACGGTTTTTGTTCGGTGTTATGTGATAATCAGTCATTCGGGTAATATAATCAAAATACACTTATCTTTATTATGGTTATAGGGAAAATACAGCAATGCCGGATCGAAAACAACGCTATCGGGGCACTCTTCTGGGATTGGCCGCCGGAGATGCCGTGGGTACCACGGTGGAGTTCAAGGCGCGCGGCAGCTTCACGCCGTTAACGGATATGGTGGGAGGCGGCCCCTTTCGCCTGCGGCCGGGCCAGTGGACTGACGACACCTCCATGGCACTGTGCCTTGCTTACTCACTGCTGGAGCGGCATGGCTTTGATGCCAAAGACCAGATGCAGCGTTATAACAACTGGCGCCAACAGGGTTACATGAGCAGTACAGGTCGCTGCTTTGATATCGGGGCTACCGTGTCTGAGGCACTGAGCCAGTACCTTAGCAGCGGAAATCCTTTCGCCGGTTCCAGCAACCCCTTTTCCGCCGGCAATGGTTCGCTAATGCGCCTCGCACCGGTGCCCATGTACTTCAGTCCGGATATGCAACAGGTGATCCACTTTGCCGGTGAGAGCTCACGCACCACCCACGGTGCAAGCGAATGCATCGATGCCTGCCGCTACTTTGCCACGCTGCTGCACTGTGCCTTCGATGGAATGGACAAGGAGAGCCTGCTGGGCTGCTCGCTATACCAACCCACAACCCGAAAAATAAAAGCTCTGCAGCAACAGAGCTACCGGAAAAAGAGTGTCAGCCAGATCAGAGGCAGCGGCTATGTGGTGGACAGCCTGGAGGCGGCGCTCTGGTGCTTTGCACAGACCGACAATTTTGCCGACGCCGTATTGTCGGCTGCCAATCTGGGCGACGACGCAGATACCACCGCCGCCGTATGCGGGCAGATTGCCGGGGCCTTTTATGGGGTAGAGGCCATCCCAGCCCGGTGGCGAACAACAATAGCATTAGCGGATGAGATTATTATGCTGGCGGATCGGTTACACGACACAAATAATCTTTAACCGGCTGACACTGTTTATAAAAGGGCCAATACCATTCTTCTTAATTAAATAGACAACAATTGTGTAGGAAAAATTAATCAGAGCAAGGCGGTTGATTGAGCGTCAGGCCGCAGACGTTTTCAGCATCAAGCGAAGCCCCCTGCTCGGTACTAGAAACTCCTTTATTGCACTGAAATTATGTAAGCATTGCCATCTGTAAAAAATTGATCTCCCATAAAATTTTTCCCGATGAGGGGTTTGACAAGTTGTATTTTCAGGTGGCTATCTATTATTCCGGTGCTGTTAAGGTCCAGGTACAACAGCTCTCGTTCAGTGTCTAAATCCGGAGAAATTTGCGGAATAATTCCCCATTTAAGACCATGAACGGCATTTACCATAGCGACATAAATATAACTTCCTGCTTTAGATAATGAGTTTGTAGACCATATCCTTAAATGATGTGCGTTACTGAACGTATTACTTGCAGTCCTTTTGGATAAACTGAAATCCTGTATTTTCGTATTCCAGAAAGAAGGCGAAATAGGTGCGGACAGATATGGCGTTTTCAGTAGCGATGTCTTAATTATTTTGATAAATGCTGAAATCTTCGCCTTGTCAGTTAAGACCCACCCAGCCTGTTGCAGAGCAGCAACTAGCTGGTCCTCATTCTTAGCAAGAAAAATAAAGTTTACCGGCTCCTGTTTTTCGCCGATCAGTGTTTCAGTGTATTTCATCTGTTCATTTACGAAAATATCTATACTTTTCTCTACAGGAACAACATGATTTGGTGCTGCGGATGCCATTGGAGGATGATAGCTTATTGCAAACCCTACATAGAACAGGATGGCGGTTAATAGAAGCCCCAATGAAATGGGACGAACGGCCTTGATTGGATATATAGAGGTTACCTTCCTGTTTTTATGTTTAAGCCATTCGGAAAATGAAATAGCAATGATCAGCCACATAGCTCCGACAAGATAACCACTCCATACGTCGCTTAGGTAATGCACCCCAAGGTAAATACGACTAAAGCCAATCCCTATAATGATGACCATTGTTGTGAAAAATATATTTACCTTTCTACTCCAGCTTTGGCTAAAGCGCATAAGGAGATAGCCCACAAACCCGTAAAAAGCAACCGCTATAGTTGCATGCCCGCTTGGAAAGGAAAAAGAATGTTCCGTATAAACAGTTAGTTCTGGACGAGGGCGATGGAAAGCCAGCTTCCCCAAATATGTGCATGCCCCACTGCCAATAACAGCGATAAAAAGTGCTAAAAGGTAATCATTTTTTCGCCATAAACAAAGAAGTGCAACCGCGATAGCAATAAAGCACAAAATGATCTGGCTTTTACCAAGTAAGGTTATCCAGATAAAAACCTCTGTTAGCGCATCGCTGCGAAAGGCAACGAACAGATTTGCTATGCGGATATCTGCGGCAACAATAAGATCAGATGTAATTAAATCTTCCACAACCCCTGCAAGCAAGGCGATAACATAGACAAATGCCATCGTTAATACAGATAGAGGTAGCCCGGAAAATACTGAAGTATCAAGCCGTGCCTGAAAAAACGAAATACTACGCGGATGTTTCTGTACCCATAGAAGCACATGTTTATTATTTGACACGCCCTCTTTGATAGATCGCCATAGAGAGCTGGTAATAATCCAAAATTGTTCGCCTTTCTTGATAATCAGCCATTTAAAGAAGTAGAAAATGCCTGCAAATATTAGGAGAAGAGCAAAAAACAACCCTGCCCGAGACAACCACAATTGCGCAAGATTAAGGGATTGTGCAAAGAGGAACCCGGCAAAAACCCATTGGAAACCCCAGCCGAGCGCACCGAGAATATTCCAGAACATAAATGTTCTCTTGTTCATCTTTACACTACCGGCAATAAACGGGACAATCTCTTTGAGGCTTGGTATAAACCGCCCCAGAAAAACGCTCTTGGCACCATTGGCTTCCATGAAATTTCTTGTTTTTTCAATATGATTGGACTTGAGGAACCAGAAACCTTTTTCTATCCACTTGGCTCCATATCTTTTCCCGAGATAGTAATTTATGTTGTCACCCAAAATGGCGCCTGTGACGGCAAACCAGATCAGATCCCCCACATCGAGATAACCACGGGCAGAAAGCGCCCCAAGCAAAAGAATAATCGTTGAACCAGGCAAAAACAGGCCGATTCCAATAATTGTTTCGAGTAAAGCAGCAATAAAAGCGATCCAATACCCCCCTGCTTGGAAGTGCTCGACCGAAGGCAGTATGTTATTAAGCAGGTCATTGATCACGTTTTGTCCTGGGTAAGATTTTGGCGGCATTTATCCCGGCAGTATTGTTCGAACCATGAAAAGCGCGAAATATTTTTGCATCTGCCATTCATGATGTGAATGGCAGATGCAGCTTGCATTATGTCATTTGTTCAACAAGGGGTAATCGGTATAACCTTTTGCATCTGCCGAATAAAATGTATCCATATCGGGTGCATTCAAAGGAGCATTTTTCTGCCAGCGCGCAGGCAGATCCGGGTTTGCAAGGAAAGGACGACCGACGGCTATCAAATCTCCTTTGCCGGCTGCAAGATCACTTTCAGCGCGCAGCGCATCATATCCCCCGGACAGGATAAGGGTCTGTTTAAATAAACGGCGCATAGTTTTTTTCATCGAATCCGGCACAACAGGCGCCCCCATTGAGGAGTGATCCACAATGTGTAAATACTGAAGTCCCAGCGCATTTAATTGTTCAGTTAAATAGGTGTAATCCGACTCAATGGCTTCATAGAGAGGCATGTCATTGAACACGCCAAAAGGGGACAAGCGAATGCCCACCCTTTCTTTGCCGATTGCCGCAGCAGTAGCCGCAGCAATTTCCACAACAAAGCGGGCCCGATTTTCAATCGTGCCGCCATATTGATCGGTACGCAGATTAGAATTAGGCCGGATAAACTGTTCCAGTAAATAACCATTCGCAGAATGCAATTCGACGCCGTCAAATCCGGCCGCAATTGCATTTTTGGCCGCCTCAACAAATTCTTTTTGTGTGCTGATAATGTCATCTATCGTCATCGCCGCCGGTACGGGGTGCGGTTTCATCCCTTCGCTATCGGTATACATTTCACCCTCAGCAGCAACTGCCGAGGGTGCCAGCATCCGGGCACCTTCCGGTAAATTAAGGGGATGCGCAATACGGCCGCAGTGCATAAACTGGATAAATATTTTTGCTCCTTTTGC
>DATCZZ010000052.1:0-4789 GCA_036525635.1 Psychromonas sp.
AAATTGTAACCCAATGATTTTTAAAATGTTAAAATGCAACTACCCCTTAATTAGAAACACTAAAGCTGAATCCATAGGCTCAGTTTCAATTAATCCGAACTCCCTTAAGCGATCCCGCTTACGAATTTTGCCTTTCAATAACTTTTTACCCGAGTTACATCACAAACAATAGCCAAAAACTATTAACAAAATAGAAACAAACGTTTTTACCTATTGAATATTTGCTTCATACTGTTTTCCATGGATTAGCAACAACAATCCAATCGCGTAATTAACTAACTTAATAGGATAACAAAATGATTAACACTGAAATTAAACCATTCAACGCAACGGCTTTTAAAGAAGACAAATTCGTAGAGATCTCAGAACAGGATGTTAAAGGTAAATGGGCTGTATTTTTCTTCTACCCTGCTGACTTTACTTTTGTTTGTCCTACTGAGCTAGGCGATGTTGCAGACCATTACGAAGAGCTACAAAAACGCGGCGTAGAAGTTTTCTCGGTATCAACCGATACCCACTTCACTCACAAAGCATGGCACGACAGTTCAGACACTATCGGCAAAATCAACTACTACATGGTAGGCGATCAATCAGGCAAGATCACCAACAACTTCGGTGTTATGCGTGAAGGCCAGGGTCTTGCAGACCGTGCAACTTTCTTAATTGACCCTCAAGGTGTTATCCAAGCGATGGAAATCACGGCTGAAGGTATTGGCCGTGACGCTGATGACTTAATGCGTAAAGTTAAAGCAGCTCAATACGTTGCAGCCCACCCGGGTGAAGTATGTCCTGCTAAATGGAAAGAAGGCGAAGCAACACTGGCTCCATCACTAGACCTAGTGGGTAAAATCTAATTTAAAGGCAACTTTAAAGATGGATTAAATGAAATTGACTTCAGTCTCAGTTAACGATGACTGAAGTCATTTAAAAATATATTTTCATAACAGTTTGTTGAGTAAGAAAGTCGATTTTTAAATTAATCCAATTGCTAATAACGTTTTCGATAACCGTATCCCATACAGCCACAAGCAGAATAAAAAGGTGCCCAGCATGTTAGACCAAAATATGAAAACCCAGTTAAAGGCGTATTTACAAAATTTAAAAACGGAAGTAAAACTTGTTCTTAGCCTTGATGACAGCGAGACTGCGCAAAAATTGCAGTCGTTAGCAAATGACATTGCGTCATTGCATGACAAAGTGATCGTCATTGAAGATCAAAGTGCAAGTGTGCGTAAACCGATTATGCAGGTAGTGAACCCGATCAAACAAACAGCGATTTCTTTTGCTGGTTTGCCTATGGGTCACGAATTCACCTCACTGGTGCTGGCACTACTGCACAGTGGTGGTCACCCGATGAAGCTAGATGCAGACGTAATCGAGCAAATGGCGAATCTTGAAGGCGAAATGAACTTTGAAGTATTCATTTCATTAAGCTGTCAAAACTGTCCGGATGTTGTACAGGCATTAAATATGATTGCGGCGACTAATCCAAATATTAAAACAACGATGATTGACGGGGCGGCATTCCAAAGTGAAGTGGCTGAACGCAACATCATGGCGGTGCCAACTGTTTACTTAAACGGTGAAGTCTTCACCCAAGGACGAATCTCATTAACTGAGATATTAAGCAAAGTTGATACTGGCGCAGCCAAAAAACAAGCTGTGGCATTAAACGAAAAGGCCCCCTACGAAGTACTTGTTGTTGGCGGCGGCCCGGCGGGCGCCTCTGCAGCAATCTATGCGGCGCGTAAAGGTATCCGGACTGGTGTTGTTGCCGAGCGTTTTGGCGGACAAGTGATGGATACAATGGGTATCGAAAACTTTATTTCGGTGAAAGAAACACAGGGTCCAAAGCTTGCAGCGGCGCTTGAGGAGCATGTCAAAGAATATAATGTAGAGATCATTAACGAACAGAGAGCAAGTGGTCTAGTGAGTGCTGAAAAAACAGAAGATGGGTATATTCATGTTGAACTCAGCAGTGGCGCGACATTAAAAAGTCGCAGCGTGATCTTATCAACAGGCGCACGTTGGCGAGAGATGAATGTACCCGGCGAACAAGAATACCGTAACAAAGGTGTTGCCTACTGCCCGCATTGTGATGGTCCCTTATTTAAAGGTAAAAAAGTGGCCGTTATTGGCGGCGGTAATTCCGGTATCGAAGCCGCTATCGACCTAGCCGGTATTGTTGAACATGTGACCGTACTCGAATTTGCCGATACGTTACGGGCAGACCAAGTATTGGTGGACAAAGCAAACAGCATTGCTAACATCGATATTATTAAAGAAGCACAAACAACAGAAGTGATTGGGGACAGCACTCGCGTTACAGCACTTAATTATGTTGATCGTGCAACAGGTGATGCAAAACAGATCGAACTTGCAGGGATCTTTGTACAAATCGGCCTGATGCCAAACAGCGATTTCTTAAATGAAAGTGGGGTTGCTTTATCGCCGCGCGGTGAAATTGAAGTGAACGCAAAAGGCGAAACCTCAGTTGCCGGTGTCTTTGCCGCCGGAGACGTAACTACCGTCCCTTATAAGCAGATCATCATTGCCATGGGGGAAGGTTCGAAAGCAAGCTTGAGCGCATTTGACCATTTGATCCGCACGCCGGCACCGACGGCAAAGGCTGAAGCATTGGTGTAACTCCGTGCTGATCCATTTGAGAGTGCAATTGGGCAGCTCGCTGAGCTTTAGCTGCCCTGATTTTTTCATTTTAGCGGAAGATTATTGTTTCCATAATACGTTAGTTAACGCGCCAGCCATGATCAAAGTGCCGCCTATTAGGGTGGTGACTGCTGGTATTTCACTAAAATAAGCCCAGCCGATAAAGAGTGAAAATATAATTTGTACATAAGCATAAGCTGTTGCTTTATTCGCATCGGCGCTATTCAACGCTTTTGTTAAACCGATTTGACCTATTTGCGTAAATATACCAACCAAGATCAATACACCTGATGCAGCTAAACTCGGTACAACAAAATCACTGCCTAATAAAACAATTGCAATAGGGATAGCTATAATTGGAAAATAAAAAACAATAACCGAGCTATCATCCGTTTTAGTCAGCTTTTTAACAATCACATAAGCGACCGCGCTGCCAAATGCACCTAACATACCAGCACCAATACTTAACCATGAATAGTGCGCACTGTTTCCCAGCAAAAAATTTGGCTGAACCATAATAAACAAGCCCAGTAAACTTAATACAATACAAGTAATAGTTGAACGCTGTATATGTTCTTTTAAAAATAGCAACGCTAATATGGCCGTAAACACAGGGTGCAAATACTGCAGGATCGTTGCTTCTGCTAATGGCAGGGTTGTCACTGCATAATAAACAAAAATTAATGCAAATGCGCCGACTGTGCCGCGTGCGATAAGCCATGGTTTGTTATTGCCCCAGACCGAGATTTTTTTACGCTTAATATCGGCATAACTGATGATCGCTGAAACAATGGCCCTTGCAGCAACAATCTCGAGCACGGGGATGTGGTAGGTAGTACTGGCTGTTTTTACACATGCCGCCATCAAAGCGAAGCCAAGAGCAGAGACCAGCATATACCAAGCACTAATTGGCACTGTCTTTTTTAAAGTTGCATACATGCGATGATTAATCCGAAATGAATAGGGTAAAACTCAGCATAAATAACAATTTGTATCCTAAGAAGCCCTTTCTAGCTGGAACTTAGGCAACTGAGAATTAAATTTTATCTGTTCAATAACACTATCTATTGAATCGTTTAATGACATATAAAACCTTATGCCTAACTTAAAGTTAACGGGCCACGAGGGCGAACTACTCATTCACCACCGCAATTTGCCCCCAGACAATATCTTCGTAGCGCAATCGACACAAAACGTGCATTCAAAAGAGCAAATCAATGCATCTGTTGCATCAGCGGGTCAATCTTTATCGCAACGTCTTAATTCAAGCATTATCGTCCCTCACTATAGCAAATGAATTGCATTAGCGATGAACAAATGACAGCAATGAAGCCGCACCCACAAACATACTTGCAAAGCTCCGGTTCAATATTCGTTGCTGTCGCGGAGAGCGCAAAAACAGTAAGACTTTAGCCGCTAAACAGGTGTAACCCGCCATGACAATCATATCAACGGCAATCATGGTCGCCATCATAATGCTGTATTGCGGCACCAATGCTTTCGTTGGGTTAATGAACTGAGGTAACACCGCCAACATAAAAACGATAGCCTTTGGATTACTGATATTGACCAGGAACCCTTTAACCATCATAGATAACGGATCTACTTGATGGTTAATTTGTTGTTCAGTTTTTATCTCAGAGGGTCGTTGTTGCCATTGTTTAATGGCCAGATAAATCAGGTAAACCACACCGAACCATTTGATTAAATTAAAAGCCAGAGTCGATGCGGTTAGTACGGCCCCGATTCCTGCAGCCACAATAAGAATTTGTGCAGCAAGCGCGATTTGCAGACCAATGACATTCCAGTATCCACGCAGGAAACCGAATTGGAGACCACTGGACATAGAAGCAATAGCCCCGGCGCCCGGCGAAAGACTGATAACCCAGCAAGCCGCGAAGAACCCCAACCACACATCAAAAGCCATATTGATTTCTCCAGAATATTTTAGAAAGACAATACATCAAATTGCAAAGCAAAGATATCCTCGGAAGCCGGAATGCTTTTAGGTATACCACTTAACGAATAAGGATAAAAAATTAGGTATGGGTCTCTTATCTCTATTAATGCAAAGCCCGGTCACATTTTTAATGTTGATGGTACCACTTTTGTATTCCGTTAT
>DATCZZ010000053.1:0-5075 GCA_036525635.1 Psychromonas sp.
GATAGTCCAACAGTTTAACTATAATAGGAACAACGTTGTATAAGCTAAGGGGCAATAAATTTTGCTCATCCCTTTATCAACCACTTAACTCACATGCCCGCTCATTTTTCAACCAGTGTAACACTGTACCTGCTGATAACAACCTGCGGGATAGTGTGCAGATGGTTATCCGCTTTTGGTCTCCTTCCTTTATGCATGGCCTTGGAGCAAGGCGACTCTCAATCTGCAACTGCCCGGTTATTGCCACTCATGGCGTTGTTTAATCACTTTATTTAGATCTTCTCGTTCCTGCATCGCTGAATTTGTTATCTCCTCAGATTGATATGGGATCTCCTCTCCCTGCACATAGGTTTTTGGGTTTGGCAAATCAATTGCTATTGTTTTGAACGCTTGAGCATGTGCAGGTTTGCTCTCGGAAAAATGTACCACCCCTTTTTCGTCTTCCCAAGTGTAAATGTTAGCGAGTACTGAGTTAGAAAATAAAAAGGTCAATAAAATCATTACACAGGGCATATCCATTGCTCCTTATTAATTATTATTGCCAGAATAATAAGTTCTCGAGAAATGCACAATAAAAGCTGCAATACCTGCTTCAGAAATGTGATGGAGTGTCATGTGTTGTTTTATTTTGGCTTAGAGATCAAAGCATTATGGCTGGTAGATGCAGCCTAATAGCGCGTCTCGTTGGGCACCCGTTACGGCCTTCAGCGGGATCCTGTGTCCCAATAGGCGTTGTTCAGCCAACCAGGCGAAAGCGACCGCCTCAACAAACATAGGATCAATATTTAAAGCGTTGGTGTCCATCACTTGATAGCCGTGCATGAGAGCCACTAAACGTTGCATTAACAGCGGATTTAGTGCGCCTCCTCCGCAAACAAAAACAGCGCATGCAGTTGTATGCAGTTTAATTTGCGCACTGATGGTTACGGCACTGAGCTCCAACAAAGTACGTTGAATATCGGCATTATTATAGGCAGCCAAGGGGAGTTGCTCTAAGCATTGTGCTATCCATGCTAAGTTAAATTTTTCCCGGCCGGTACTTTTAGGGGGGAGCTGGGAGAAATAATCATCTGTCAGCAACAACCTTAATAGGTCGGGTAAAATCTCACCTTGAGCGGCGAACTGCCCCCCCTTATCGTAACTGTCTCCATTGATTTTCTCGCTCCAGGCATCGATCAGCGTATTGCCGGGGCCGGTATCATAACCTAATACTTTTTTATCTGACTCCAGAACAGTGATATTTGCAATACCACCAATATTAAGGATGACTCTTGTTTCCCCCTGTTGGGCAAATAATGCCTGATGGAAAGCGGGGACTAAGGGGGCGCCCTGTCCGCCATAGGCCATATCCATGCGCCTGAAATCGGCCACACAGGTGATTCCTGTTTTAGCGGCAATTAAATTAGCATCGCCTATCTGCTGAGTAAAAGGAAAAGCCCCATTGGGGGAATGAAAAATAGTTTGCCCGTGGCTACCGATGGCGCTGATTTGCGGAGCATCGAGCTGATTATCCTCAAGAAGCTGATTCACCACCTGCGCGCAAGCATCGGCAAATTGAAAATCGACTTCACCCAGTGTCTGCAGATCAACCTGTTTATCTTGGCAGATAGTTAACAGTTTCTGGCGTAGATCATCTGCTAAGGGTAGTGCCATGCCTGCAATTTGTTTAAAACCAGCAGCTGTTCGCTGGGTGATAGCCACGTCAATTGCATCCAGACTGGTACCTGACATGATACCAATATAATACTGCTTAGCAGCCGCTTTAGATAACACGGGAAAACTGCTGCTGACGTGCTTTATTGCGTAAATAGAGATCAAAACACATACAGATATTGCGAATTAACAATCGCCCTTTGGGTAATACAGTGATGCTTTTGGCGGTTATTTCAACCAGGTTATCATCGACAAAACACTGTAATAATTTAATATCTTCAGCAAAATAATCGCTAAAGATGAGATCGAAATTATTTTCTATTGCTTGAAAATCCAACTTAAAATTACAGATCAGCTTTTTAATCACTTCGCGGCGGATTAAATCATCCTTATTAAGCGCAACACCACGCCATTGCGCATGACCTAATTGTTCAATTTGCCGGTAATAAACAGAGAGTTTTTTCTGATTTTGTGAATAACTATGCCCAATTTGACTGATTGCGGAAACCCCCAACCCTAACAGATCCGCATCTTCCTGGGTGGTATAACCCTGGAAGTTACGGTGCAGAATACCTTTTTGCTGTGCAATAGCGAGTTCATCTGTCGGTTTTGCAAAATGGTCCATCCCAATAAATTGATAACCTGAGTTGGTTAAAAACTCAATGGTATATTGCAGAATTTCCAGCTTTTCTGCAGGTTTGGGCATATCCTCTTCATTGATTTTGCGTTGTGCAGAAAAAATAGCCGGCATATGCGCGTAATTGAAAATAGATAAACGCGCCGGATCAAGCTCTACTATTTTTTCCAAGGTATGGGCAAAACTTTGTTTTGTCTGCAGTGGTAAGCCATAGATCATATCCAGATTGGTCGACTGGAAGCCCTGCTCTTTGGCGCGATTTAACAGCGCGATAATGAAGGATTCATCCTGTTCTCGGTTGACCGCTTTTTGCACCGCTTTGTTAAAGTCCTGCACGCCAAGGCTGAGACGGTTAAAACCTTCTATAGCAAGATGATCTATGGTGCTTAATTCAATTTCCCGGGGATCGACTTCAATGCTTAACTCCGCATCCTGGTTGAAGTTAAAGTATTTTCGCAGAGTCGTCATTAAACGGGTAATTTGCGCGGGTAATAAAAATGTCGGTGTCCCTCCGCCCCAGTGTAACTGGCTAACCTGACGGTTTTTAAAGTGGGGGGCTTGCTGCTTTATCTCTTTCTCTAAATAATCCAGGTAAAGATCTGCTTTTTCCTGGTGACGTGTAATTATTTTATTACAACCGCAAAAATAACAAAGCTTATGGCAAAATGGGATATGGATATACAGCGAAAGTGGCCGTGAGGGGTAAACTTCACTTGCCGCGATAGATTCCTGATAAGTAAAGCCTTCATCAAACTCTAATGCAGTCGGATAGGAGGTATATCTTGGACCACTGTAATTATATTTTTCAATTAATGCCTGATCCCAAATGAGCTTTTCCATTTATTGCCTCTATCTTTATACTGCAAACTTTTCGAGTTTTGACATCTCTTTAATGATTTTGTCTTGCAGTTCTGCCTCAAATATTCCGCGTTTCATATCCAGTATCTTTAACTCTTTAGCCGGAACTTTTTTGCGTTCATCATGGGTTGGCATCTCTTTTACTTTATCAAACATCTCCGACAAAGCCGGATACTCCCTCACAAGATCAATGGGTTCTTTTAGCAGTAAAGTCTCTAATAAGATAGTTAAGCGGATGGCTGCTTCAGAAACATTGCATTGTTTTTGCGCGGTAGCCCGTGCAATTAAACGAATGCTTTCACATATTTTATCATTACGCTGCTGTTTCTGTAGGGCCTGTTGCTGTTCTTGCTGAACAGCTATTCTCTGGTTATAAGCTTTTCGCACGTTGATCTTTTTAATCAAAATACCCGCGTAAAAAGCTAAACCAATAATGATCCCGACCGAAACGACAGCTAATAAAACATCGAGTTGCATAGTAAGTACCCGTTAGTATTTAAATTCATTTAAAGCTGAGCTTGCGTCCTCGAACTGCTGCAGAAGATCTTCTTCACCATCTTCGTCCAGCCAGCCCAGCTCCTTCATCAGTTGCTGGTGGCGTGACATCTGCTGATCAACCCACGATTGATCCGTTTGCGAAAGACTTTCTTCATTATCAAGTCGCTCAAGCAATTCATTGAGCCGTTCATCATTTTCAATAGCAGCCAGCTCTTTTTCAGGAGAGAGTTTTACTGTCTCCTGTTTTTTTAGCACTTTTACCTTAGGTTGAGGGATAACTTTTGCGGTTTCAACAGGTAATTCTTGAGCGGCGATTAACGGCACGGCTTTTTGGCTGCCGATACGTTTATCATTGGCAGCCTGCTTGGCATTTTTCTGCTGTGTTTTTTTTGACACAATCGCATTACGTGCGCCTGCTTTGTTACCTTTTAATTTAGCTTTACGTTTTTTTTCACGCGCGACTTCTGCTTGTGAAGATGATTCTTTACGTTGCTCATTAAATTTTGTATCTGAATTGCCTGCAGTGCGACTCTTTTTAATACGTGACATGACAATTTACCTTTACTGTTATTTTATGGGTGCTGTTTGCGCATAATTTTATTATCAAAATGAAACAGCACGGAGACACTATTTTAAGTGTTTAAATCGGAACTTAATATGCGCTCAGAATAACAGATATTATTGCCTTTAAAAAGCAGAGATAAAGGCGTTTCTCAGTCTGTAAAAGAGATAAAAAACGCCTAAACATACTCGTTATTAATGTAATGCGGCAATGTACTTAGAAAGCAGTTCAATCTCTGCGTCAGTTAATTTGGCGGCAACATCGGACATCATCCCGTTGGGATCGTTGCTGCGCTGTTTGCTGCGGAAGTTATTCAGCTGCGCTTTGATATAAGCGGGATGCTGGCTGGAAATTTTCGGAAATTTAGCAAGCTCCAACCCATTACCCCGGGGGCCGTGACAAGCGCTACATGCCGTCATTTTGGCCTTGGCATCACCGCCCATATAAAGTTTCTGACCTGCCGCTGCTATTTCAGGGGCAACCGTTTCTGGTGTTGCTGCGTTGCTCGCGTAATAAGCAGCAAGATCCTGCATATCTTCTTCGGAAAGGACGGCGGCCATACCCATCATGATTGGATTTGCTCTTTCGCCACTTTTAAACTGTTGCAGTTGTTTGGTAAGGTAGGTGGCATGCTGGCCTGCTAATTTAGGATATAAGTCCGATGGACTATTGCCATCTTCACCATGACAAGCCGCACATGTCACAGACTTTGCTTTACCCGCTTCAATATTTCCCTGTGCTTCTACCAAGCTGGAAAAGCTAAGTACAGCAACTAATGCTATTAATAATTTATTCATAACTATCCATTTTTATTAAAAGTATGTATTGACCAAAACCATTTGCAAATTAGAATTTGTCAGCAAACAA
>DATCZZ010000054.1:0-4343 GCA_036525635.1 Psychromonas sp.
ATACTTAAATGCTTCGCTGTTGGTCTACATTGAAATTACCCTTAAGCGTTCCAGTGCAGATGTTTTTGAACGCTTTAATAAAGCAGCCAACCAACTGGATGAAATTTTAGAATGTCATCTGGTTTCAGGTGATTTTGATTATTTATTGAAAACCCGGGTAGCCGATATGTCGGCCTATCGTAAAGTGCTCAGTCAAACTTTACTGGCTCTGCCGGATATAAAAGATTCGCGCACTTATGTGGTGATGGAAGAGGTTAAATATTTAACCTCGCTTAATATTACCAATAGATAGACCGAGCCGGTGCCATGACTATTTTTTCTTTTTGCAAAAATAACGGCAAGCGCTGCAGCGGAAGCTTGAAATTGGTGATTGAAAAATTCAAACTTCGGCTGAGCGAGACAGTTTGGCTGCTCATTTACCCTCAGACTGATAATTTAATAAAGCGGCACCGCGAACACCTCCCGTTTCTCCGAACATAGCGGTATTAATTTGCGGTAACTGCATACCCTGCAACAGATGTTCCGGCAACCTTTTGGTTAACTGCTCAGTTAAGATATTTAGCTTTGATAATCCGCCCCCAAGCACAATTACCTCAGGATCCAACAGCAAAATGGCCGTCGCTAAACCAGCCGCCAGCAGATCCAGATAGATATCCAGCACCTTGCTGGCAACCTTATCCCCCGCCTGGTATTTACAAATAATTTCCGGGCCTTTTGCGCTGTGCCCGGCATAATAGCGATATAAATTGCTCAGGCCTGTGCCGGAGCTATAAGTTTCTAAACACATTTTCCGGCCGCAACCACAGCTGAAGAGAGGTAAGCCGGGGTATTTTAAAAGCATGGTGGCCGGAAGGGGGTAATGCCCTATTTCTCCTGCAAAGGAGTTAGCACCGCGATGAATGGCACTATTTACAAAAATAGCGCCACCAACCCCTGTTCCCAATGTGACAGCCAATGCCGTTGCGCAATTATCGGCACTGCCGCCATAACATTCGGACAATAAAAAACAGTTGGCATCATTTTCCAGCTTAACTTCACGCTCTAAAAGCGCAGACAGATCTGCGGCCAGCGTTTGCCCTTTTATAGCTACTACATTGGCACAATCTACACGCTGATCATTGCCCTTTATGGCGCCCGGAAAACCGATGCCGAGCAAGCCCTTACAAGCAAAAAGGTGATCCGCCCGTTTAACCATCTCTGTAACGGCGGTGAGAAAACAGGGGTAATCAGAAGGGGTGGTTATTTGCTCTGTCAAGCGACAATTTAATGCCGGATCATAAACAGAAAAGGCAATTTTAGTACCGCCTACATCAAATCCATACAGCACAACTATTCCTTATATGATTTAGAAAAGTTAATAGATAATTCTTAGCGAACATATAGTAGCACCGAAATTTAATTCAGTTCAAAGCAATAACCATTTAGACAGGAGCAAATGATTACCCTTTGCGCCCGGGGATTTGCTGAGTATAATCCCGTTATTTTTTACATTTCCTTCAGCAACGATTCCCTTTCGCAATTGGCAATCAGCCCCCTTACCGGTGAGCCTCCATTTTCCTGTAGGAATCGGGGACTAAAGGAAGACAGGAGATCACTCTTTAATGAATAGGGCACTTTTGCTAACAGCTTTCAAAACAACCTTCCCCGTCCTGTTCGGTTACATCCCGATGGGAATGGCGTTTGGAATCCTGTTCAACGAACTCGGCTTTCACTGGATCTATGCCACCCTGATGGCAACGGTGATCTACGCGGGTGCCGGGCAGTTTATGGCGGTTGGACTACTGGCAAACCACGCCGGTCTGATAGAAGTGGCCATCACCACTTTACTGCTGAATTCGCGGCATCTGTTCTACGGAATCTCCCTGATCAACAAGTTCAAGACGCGCTGGTGGCGAAAGTTTTACCTGATTTTTGGCTTGACTGACGAAACTTATTCGTTACTGACTGGCACACGTCCCCCAGAAGAGACTCAAAAGACCGATTTTTACCTGCTGATAACGGCATTAAATCATAGCTATTGGGTGATCGGCTCAACCCTTGGTGCCCTTCTCGGAGCAAATCTGAGCGTTGATACAGCAGGACTCGAATTTACCCTGCCGGCATTATTTATGGTGCTGGCAATCGAGCAGTACAAGTCTGTCCGCGAATCACGCCCTTTTGTAATGGCGGCAGGCGTCGCTTTCCTGTCGATCTGGCTGTTCAGTCGCGACAATATGTTACTCATGTCTATCCTGTTATCTATTGTCATTCTGCTTCTGTTTCGCAGGGCAAAAAGGCCGAATATGAGACTTAAAAAAGGAAGTTTATAGATGCAGGATATCCACTACTTATTGCTGTTTCTCTGGGCAAAAAGGCCGAGTATAAGACTTAAAAAAGGAACCCTATAGATGCAGGATACCCACTACTTATTGCTGTTTATTACGGTAATGGCCACTGCTACCTTTGTGACCCGGGCGCTGCCGTTTATTCTGCTGTATAAAATCAGCGATCACCCTATGCTGCTCTATCTGGGACGTTACCTGCCACCGGTAATGATGGTACTGTTACTGTGCTACTGTTTCCGGGATCTGCGTTTTAGCGCATTCACTGATGGCCCGGCTGAGTTGCTGGCACTGGCCCTTGTTGTCAGGCTGCATCTCTGGCGAGGCAATGCGCTGCTGAGCATTATGGCAGGTACCGGACTCTATATGTTTCTTTGCCAGTCATCGCTGCCTGGCTTGTAATTAACCGCGCTTGTTGATGAAGCTGACAGTCCATCTTGGAGTTATAGCAAATTAACGGAATTGCTATTATTTGTTACTCTCTGCGCTTGTTTTGATTCACTGCATTCCAGATCTCAACCATAGTCTGACCGACTAAATAGAAATAAATATCCAAGTCTTTAAACTCCTTCTGATAACAGACAGTAAGTGCAACTTCTGCGGCCTGTTGATGCGGATAACCGTAAACACCGCAAGAAATAGCCGGGAAAGCCACGCTTTTGCAATGATTTTCAAGCGCTAAGCGCAGCGAATTCAGATAAGCAGATTCAAGCAAAGCGCTAGGATTGGAAACTTGTTTATAGACTGGGCCGACGGTATGAATAACATACTTTGCAGGTAAATCTCCCGCCGGGGTGATACGCGCTTCCCCGCAGGGGCAACGCACTCCGTTTACAGGTTTCACCTTAAGACACTCTTCTCTTAATACCGGCCCAGCGGCCCGATGAATTGCCCCGTCAACACCGCCTCCACCGAGCATTGCCGGATTGGCTGCATTGACAATAGCATCAACATTTGCCCTGGTTAAATCCCCCTCAATAATCGTAATATTGCCCATAGTGAGCCCCCTCTTATCATTACTCCTGGTTCATATGCCCAAACTTTTTGAAGCTACAGATAAAACAAACTACGATTTAGCCAGACGAACCACATAGAGCAAAATGACCGCCCCAACGGTTGCGGTAACGAGCGAGCCGATAAAACTCCCCGCATGCAAACCGAGCAGCCGGAATGCAAAACCCCCAATAAATGAGCCAACAACGCCAATGATTATGTTACCGAAGAGACCAAAACCCGAGCCTTTTATAAGCTGACCGGCTAACCAGCCAGCCAGCGCGCCAATAATTAAGAACGCGATTAATGACATAATATTCTCCAAATTTTATCTGACTTTTCTATTTTAGCCTAAGAGACTGTTAAGCAATACGAAATACCGCTATTCAACTTATACGTGATATGGGCTGCACCTTGTTATCATTCCAGTTGGAAATCTTACCTTGAAACTTCATATACACTCGCAAAAATGGTGATCTATATTCCGACACGCATCAACTTGACTGCCTTGGCAGACATCTTGCAACAAAACCCTCTACCTTATCACATAACCATTGCGGGTTATCCAGCGCGATATCATGGCCGTCGTGCAAATTTATAAGCAACTGAACTTCCCACTGCTGCGCAATTGCTTGCGTTGCCTGATGGCTGACAAGATTATCATTAACGGATGATATAAAGAGTAACCTGCATTTTACCTGTTTATCGATAGTAAAGTTAAAGGCAGCCCATAACTGCCTGAAAAAATTCATTGTACTGATTGGGTATTGCTGGGAATAGAGAGTCCAGTTATTGATAACATTATTATCTTCAGGTCGGTTTGAGACCAGTTTATAGATAATCCTCTCTCTTTTTGGGGTACTCAAGAACAGCGCCTTAAAAAGGGTAAAATAATTTTTCGCCTGTAATCTATGATAGAACTTGGAGAAATTTTTGGCACTGGTATTAATACAGGTCAGACTGTTAATTTCTTTCGGGTACATTGCTGCCCATTGCAATCCGATCATCCCCCCCATTGAAATGGCGATG
>DATCZZ010000055.1:0-3037 GCA_036525635.1 Psychromonas sp.
ACACTTTTATTATTATAAGTCAGATATTCATAATGCCACTTCCATTGTGAGCCGGTTACCTTAATGGTGATATCGGCTTTACTGCTATCTTCCATCGCAATAAGCGTTTTAGTGGCAGGAATGGCCATCGCTATCAGAATAACAAAGGGAATCGCCGTCCATAACACCTCTATTTTAGTACTTTCATGGAAATGGGCGGGTTGGACACCTTTGGATTGACGATGATGAAAAATAGACCAGAACATAATCCCGAAGACTACTAAAGCGATCCCGCAACAGATAAGAAAAATAGTCATATGCAATTGATAAACATTTTCACTTATATCAGTTACACCCTCTCTCATATTAAATGTGCTGTTTGCAAAACTTAATTGAGGAATAAGCAGTGTAGACAACAGAGTAAACCTAGTAACAATCATGCAACATTTCCCTTTATACAAAAAGTAATGATAATTGATAGTATGTCAGACATCTGTTTACACAAAGCGTTCGCTGAAAGTGCGCAAACAGATTGCGGTACTTATATTGTGATTAATAGTTATCACGGGAAAATTAAACAATGACTTGTTGAGCCGTTTAAACATTAGAATAAGCCGTTAATATAATTAAGATAATTTTTTATTTCAGATTGATTATTTATAATCCGCTCTACTAGAGATAGACAAGATTTGTCATTAGTGCAAGTTTTCGGAGCAATCGCCCAGAACGATATCACCCGTTTTTTTGCCGCCACATTATCTATTTCTCTGTCAAAACGTTGCAAACCATACAGTTACATTTTGTTAACAATCATATTTTATAGTTAAGTCCTTTAGTAATCAGCAACGCGACTGTTTGCGCATATAAAAAGTTGGCCTGCTAAAAAGATCCTGCAAAAAAAGTTAATACACAGCACAAAAAACAAGATTAATTCAATCCAGTTTTTAAAATGATTTTCACTTACTCATGCTGTCAATTCAGCCACATAACAGTATACTGCTCTCCTTAAATAACCTTAGATGAGAAAAACCATGACTGATAACACTCAAATACTGGCGGCGTTTATTGCTGAAGTTAAACCGACCCAAACATTATGGGCACTGCAGGATAAAGAGAGTGAGGATTGGGTTGTACTTGACTCCCTTAACTATCAACAAACCGAAGTGATGCCGCTTTGGTCAAACGCTGAACTTGCTTTACAACACTGTACTGAAGAGTGGAAGGATTACTTACCAGCAGCCATTTCATTATCTGACTGGCTTGAGTATTGGATTGATGATCTCGTTGCAGATAATGTAGTTATTGGCATTAACTGGCTTGGCGAAGAAAATGATTTGGAAATTGATTTATCTGAATTCACTCAAGCATTAGTTGAAATTGAAGCATTATAATCCCCGTTAAAAATGTTAAATTGACAATTATGCCCAAGCCGCCTTTCACACGGTGTGGGTATATTGCGGTATTTATACGAGAAGTTTAATGTCTGAAAATAAAGTGTTAATTGGTTTAGTTAACCCTAAAAGCCCGACTAATGTAGGTGCGGTGATGCGCGCAGCGGGATGCTATGCGGTTGATAGAGTTTTCTATACCGGCAGTCGCTATGACCGTGCAATGAAACTTAACACCGATACTAAAAATATTAGCGAGAGTATTCAACTCAAAAATGTAGCAGATTTACTTGCTGCAATATCAGATAATGAGCAGGATGAGATTAAAGTGGTTTGTGTTGACCTTATTGAGGGCGCCACTCCCCTGCCTAATTTTGTACATCCGCAAAAAGCCTTGTATATTTTTGGCCCTGAAGACGGCACCATCAAACAATCTATAGTAAACCAGGCTGACGCCGTAGTTTATGTGCCGACCATTGGCTGCATGAATCTGGCTGCGACAGTTAATGTTGTACTTTATGACCGCCTGGCAAAAGCATCAACACACCTTATTGATAATGAATTAATTAAAAGAAGCAGAGACAACAATAACAACGTTAAAGTTAAATCCGCCGTTATTCCGCAATAAAAGAAAAGCCTGTTACTCGTACCAATAATTTAATTGATGCTAAACTTAATGGTGATCCTCTGCATCAAACGCACCATTTTAAATAGAGAGTGACATGTCCAAGCTTCCAACTATCCGCATTGACATCGTCTCGGACGTAGTGTGCCCGTGGTGTATTATCGGCTACAAAAAACTCGAACAGGCTATGCTAAAAATGAAAGATCGTGTTGAGTTTCAAATATATTGGCAGCCTTTTGAACTAAACCCGGAAATGCCATTAGAAGGACAGCATTTAGCAACCCATCTGCAGGATAAATATGGTTCAAGTAAAGCGCAGAGCATTAAAAGTCGCCAGCAGATTATCGAAATAGGCAAATCTGTAGGCTTTGACTTTCGTTTTAACGAAAATTCACGTATTTTTAATTCATTTCTTGCACATCAATTATTACATTGGGCTAAATTATGCGGTAAACAGACTGAACTGAAGCTGGCATTGTTCGAGCTTTATTTCACACAGCAGCAAAATCCAAGTGAGTTAGCATTACTGCTTGATCTCGCAGAAAAAGTTGGATTGGATCGCGTGGCGGCAAAAGAGGTTTTAGAGACGCAACGTTATGCGCAGGCTGTCCGGGATGATCAGCATTTTTGGCATAAAAATGATGTACAGGCCGTACCTGCTTTTATTTTTAATAAACAATATCTGCTTTCCGGCGCGCAAGAGGCACAAACATTACAAGATGTCATCGAAACCATTATTAAAGAGCAAGCACAATAATAATCCCGTAACCCCCTGCTATGTATAAAGTTAACATTTTCACTTGACTTGCCTTAATTTAAAAAAATAACTACCATCTTTCTCATTACAATCGTTATAATGAGTCAAGCTCTCTTTGTAATTTTAATTTTAAAGAAAAGGTAAAATAATGGATAATTTACTTGAATTGGTAAAAAACACTCGCCGTAAAAACAAACTTAAACGTGAAATTATTGATAATGAGAAAAAAATACGTGATAACACTAAACGTGTTGAATTACTCTCCAATTTATTAGAATACATCAAACC
>DATCZZ010000056.1:0-5262 GCA_036525635.1 Psychromonas sp.
GCACCATTGCCTGGTGCGTGGGTTAATTTAGCCGTAATTTTTTCACCTGCTAATGTTTCAGCTTCAACCATATCCGCGTTCAAGTTAGCTAATACCGCCTTCTGTTCCGGGCTTGCCGGCGCATCAAAGCGGGTATAAACAGGAGAACCAAATTTTTCTGCAAATTCCGCATAATGTTCGCCGGGATCTCTACCTGTAACAGCAATAATTTCAGCTGCTAATAACGCAAGAATAATACCGTCTTTATCAGTGCTCCAGACCGTACCGTCTTTACGCAAGAAAGACGCACCAGCGCTCTCTTCACCACCAAAGCCAAATGAACCGTCGAATAAGCCATCAACAAACCATTTGAATCCCACTGGGACTTCAGACATCTGGCGGCCAAGTTGTCCAACAACACGGTCAATCATTGAGCTGGATACCAGTGTCTTACCTACTTTTGCATCTTTAGACCAGCCACTGCGGTGGGTGAACAGGTAATTAATTGCCACGGCAAGATAATGATTTGGGTTTAGTAAACCAGAGCTTTTGGTAACAATACCGTGACGATCGTAGTCGGGGTCGTTAGCGATAGCGACATCAAATTTGTCTTTCAAGTTTATTAAACTGGCCATGGCATAAGGAGAGGAACAATCCATGCGGATTTTACCATCTTTATCTAAGGTCATAAAAGAGAAAGTAGGATCAACGCGGTCGTTTACCACTTCGATATCCAGGCCGTAAGTTTTAGCAATAGCTGGCCAGTATGCAACACCAGAACCACCTAGGGTATCAACACCAATTTTGATACCTGCCTTGGCAATAGCATCAAGATCAAGCACATTTTTCAGATCATCAACATAGGGCTGAACATAATCGTATTCTTCAACCAAATCTGATTCCATTGCCTCAGTGAAATCCCATTGCTGAATCTCATCAAAATTATCATTCAAAATTTCATTTGCCCGGTCCTGGATGATTTTTGTTACGTCGCTATCAGCAGGACCGCCGTTTGGCGGGTTGTATTTAAAACCACCATCTTCAGGTGGATTATGAGATGGAGTGATAACAATACCGTCAGCCAAATTATCTGGATTTGCTTTATTGTATTGCAGAATAGCATGTGAAATAACCGGTGTAGGCGTGTAACCACCGCCCGCTTGTACTATCACTTTTATACCGTTTGCCACCAAAACTTGTACAGCGGAAACAAACGCAGGCTCTGATAGCGCATGGGTATCTTTACCAATAAACATAGGCCCGGTATAACCTTGCTTAGTACGGTATTCAGCTAATGCCTGACTGATTGCTAAAATATGTAATTCAGTAAAAGCATTCTTAAATGAACTGCCGCGATGCCCGGAAGTACCAAATGCAACTTGCTCGCTTGGTACGTTAACATCGGGAAGGTTAATATAATATGCTGAAACTAACTTAGGGATATCCACTAAATCTTGAGCCTGTGCCGGTTGGCCTGCGCGGGGATGTATTGCCATAATAATTACTACCTCAATAAGTTTAAATAAAAAATGTTGTTACACTGGGCATAGATAGCCGCAGCACTTGAAAATGTATCTTCAAATGCCGGGCGTACTCGGTTGATTATTCTTGCTTAAACAAAACGGTTATTGCTGTTAAATTTCATCTTTTATACGTTCGATCAAATGGTGGGGGTATCCCATGGAAGCCATCATTTGTGTAATAATAATGCGCTTTCGACCAGTGTTTGCATTGGTAATAACCCAAAACGGCGTATAGGGGATATCTCGCGGCTTACTGGCTTTAAATAAAGCCAGTTCCTCTTCATTATCAGTTGCTAATAAAGTCTTTAAATTCTGCCCAAGATAATCCCGGGTACGCCCTTTTGTTTTTTCAGCTGCCGCTACAAATGCATCTTTATTCTCATGGTACATAGTGGCCAGCATCATCATAAATTTATGAGTGATGATTGTTTCTCTTTTAAATACTTCACTATCAAATAAAACCTGCACGCCGTTGGCGAGTGAGGATGGCAATGAAACATCAGCATCGGCTGGCTGTTCAGGCGTATTTCTCTCCACAATAGACATTTTTGGGGAAGAAGATGCGGGTTTTAACGCGTCAGCAGCTGCAGCAGGATTATTTTCCGTGGCATCAGGTAAAGACAATAATCTGCGTAGAATCTGTGAAGGGGTCTCTCCAAAGGCTTCAATATTAGCCAAAATATACTTATAAAGGTCATCTTCTATTTCAATACTCTTCATTCTTCCACCATTTGATATATACCACTTCACTGGTTATTTTATTTTTATTTTTATTTTATTATATTCTATTCTGTTTCAATCTGAAAACTAAAAAAACTTGCACAAACAGAGCACTAACTACAAAATTTATATCAGAAGTACAATTTGATAAAAAATAATCAGCCAATGTGGCAACTATGTTAAACTGAAAAAGAGATAATTCATTGCCCTATTCTAAAAGGCAAGCATTGCCCTTTAAAGGTTTGAATAGTCCGTAATTAAACATTTTCATATTATCCGCAGACATTCCTGTTTTTCACTGCTAAAAATGTTTGCCCATATATTTCACCTTAAGACAGAATTTTATGATACTTAATTACCAACAGAAACAACCGGTTTTATCTGAATTAAAACAATCATGTGAAAACATTTTTATCATACACGGGTTATTTGGCAGTTTATCAAACCTCTCTGCATTAACGAACGAATTACACGAGCTACATCACACTATCTCTGTTGATTTAAGAAACCATGGCAGCAGTCCGCATGATGATTCCATCTCTTATCCGGAAATGGCTAATGATATTTTTGCATTAGCCGATCACCTTAAGATTGAAAACTTTTCCATCGTGGGGCACTCGATGGGCGGAAAAGTTGCCATGACTTGTGCCCTATTAAATCCGCAGCGTATTAATAAAATAGTTGTTGCCGATATCGCCCCCGTTGCCTATCCGGAGAAGCACAATGATGTTTTTAACGGTTTAACTGCCGTTGCAAAAGAGCAGATAAAAACCAGACAAGCAGCGGAGTTAATCTTAAGCGCTTATGTTAAAACGCCCGAGATTCGTCAGTTTTTGCTGAAATCACTACGCAAACAGGGAGAATATTTTCAACTGCAGTTTAATTTAAAAGCACTCATCGCAAACTATGCGGCTATTAGAGGCTGGCCGGAATTAGACAAGGTTTTTAATAAAGAGGTGCTTTTTATTAAAGGGTCTGATTCTGATTATATTAAGCCTGAATATCAGACGACTATTTTGCAGTATTTTCCCAAAGCGCAAGCAAAAGTGATTAATGGCACAGGTCATTGGTTACACGCAGAAAAACCTAAGACCTTTAATCGTCTCGTCAAAGAGTTTTTCAACTAAACAGACAATACAGATTTTTAAACTGCTTACCAAACCAACAAAGCGCACAAAATCGTATTCCCAATAACCCGAGGTATATGTTATATTCCTCCCTCTTTTTTGAATGGGGGCTTAATGTGTTACAAGAATATACTGAACAGATTGAGATAATTGGCCTTTATGGATTTTACCTCCTCCTTTTTTTATTAATAGGCCTGTCCATTCAAGATGTATTAAGACGCGGTAATGTTCCTAAATTTGGCCGGCAAATAGTTTGGGCTGTCCTTTTTTTTGGTTGTACAGGCTTTATCGCCAAAGCAATTATTGAAATTGTTTGGACTAGCAACGGTATTGGCTAGTAATAAAACGGATACTCTAATGCACTTAACTAGTGGTTTTTTATATACCAAGCAGTTAACCCTATTAGCACAAGAATAGTAGTTTTAGGTAAAAAAATGGCAAAAGAATCATTTGATCGTATTACACACGATCTTTTTGCTGATGAGGTACGTCCAGGCAGACCAAAAAGCAATCCGTATTGTCGTCAAGTTCAGCTTAAGATCAATAAAAAGAAACAGATACTACGTGATAAGCAGAAAGGTTTAAAACGTATTGAATTAAAAGTTGATGGTCAATTATTTGAAAAACTAAACAGACTATCAAAAGAGCAGGAAATTAGTCGTGGAGAGCTCATTAACCAGTTACTTCACGAGCAGTTAAATTAATTTATAAATAAAGGTAATCGACTATGGCTAGTGTAGGTATTTTTTTTGGTAGTGACACGGGCAACACGGAAGCTGTTGCGCAGATGATCCAAAAAGAGTTAGGTCAACAATTAGTTGAAGTTAAAGATATAGCCAAAAGTACTAAAGAAGAAATTGCTGAATACAGTTTACTTATTTTTGGCATTCCGACCTGGTACTACGGTGAAGCGCAATGTGATTGGGACGATTTTTTCCCTGAGTTGGAAGATATTGATTTTAATGATAAGTTAGTTGCTATTTTTGGCTGTGGAGACCAGGAAGATTATGCAGAATATTTTCTTGATGCGATGGGACAATTAGGTGACATCGTTGAAAGTAAAGGGGCTATCATAGTAGGTCACTGGCCAATTGCCGGTTATGATTTTGAAGCATCAAAAGCGCAGATAGATGATGAACATTTTATCGGCCTTGGCATTGATGAAGATCGTCAGCCTGAATTAACAGCTTCTCGTGTAAAAGAATGGTCAAAACAAATTTACGATGAAATGTGCCTTGCCGAACTAGCAGATTAATTATCTCGTCACTCACACAATAGGGATCCAGGATGTCTATAGAACATGATGCATTAAAAGAAGCCGGACTCAAAATAACATCGCCTCGGGTGAAGATTTTAAGCTTATTACAACAGCCGGAGAATCAACACATTAGTGCAGAAGATCTCTATAAAAAATTACTTGAGCAGGAAGATGAAGTGGGCGTGGCTACTGTTTACCGCGTGTTAAATCAATTTGACGATGCAGGTATAGTAACGCGTCATCATTTTGAAGGCGGCAAATCCGTATTTGAACTTGCCAATCAACAGCATCATGATCACCTTGTCTGCTTAACCTGTGGAGAAGTCATTGAGTTTAATGATAGTTTAATAGAAAAACAGCAAAAAATGATTGCGGAACAATACGGTATTAAATTAACTAACCATAGCCTTTACCTGTACGGTGAACCCATCGGTGGTAAATGTAACCATAAAAAAAAGTGAATCCCGATAACCAAAAAACCCCATTTACAGTATCGTAAATGGGGTTTTTTGTTAGCAATCATAAATTAACGAATTTTACGAATTAAGATCTTAGAGTTGCGTTTAAGGTTATACAGATCTTTTTTAGCTTTAGGCAATTGGCTAAGCTCTGCAAATTCAAAGCCTCTTTCTCTAAACCAGTGAATACTTTGTGT
>DATCZZ010000057.1:0-3300 GCA_036525635.1 Psychromonas sp.
TTCAAATAGATTAAAGGGTAAATAGAACCTGCAGCAAGTACAACAAGTGCAAATTGCAAATAACGTCCAATATTTTCTTTTTTCATTTTGTTGCTCCCATTTTGTTTATCTTTTTCATTTTGTTTCTCCTTTTTTGTATCACTTTACGGTGAGATTAAGTTGCAAACCTTTATTCATTTTAACAATCTATTATGAATACATAATAAATGATTAACTTACTGATTGATGCGGACCAATATAGACGTAAAACAGACTTAGGTAACGAAGATATTGGTAATGAAAATATGATTTATGAAGCAAGGCACAATAAGCAGATAACCAACAAAATAAAGAAAGCCAAGTGTGACACCAATCCACCTTTAGAGGCACAACAAAGGCAAAATGGTTCAAATTGAAACAAGATCTATTATTTATGATTCAAAAATGAACCTGCACATTATTTATCCGAAATAATGCTTATTATATGTGAGCTTACGGCTGCATAGTTTGACTTAGGCAGTTAGCCCAAGTCAGTGTATTTAGGAAGGTAAATCAGCTATTCTCGAGATAATTCCAAGGCAGGTAATTTTCTGGCGTAGCTTTTACTTTTTCTTTGTCTCGCTGTAGGACAGTAAAGTAATCGAACACATTAATGCCCGCCTCACTGCCTGTGGCTATCATTGATGTGACGACATCGCCTATCGTCGCGCCCAGTAAGGTTTTATGGAACATCGCATTTTTTCTGTCGCGCACCACGATTTTCAGCATCGCCTCGATTTGGTTATTATCAATCTTCACGCCCTCTAAGCTACAAAAACAGCTTAACCCCGCGTAGTGTTTAATAAAATAGCGAATAGCCTTACCCAGACCACTGTTTTCCTCAACGGTCCCGTCACTTAAGTGGGTTTCTCCCCACTCCTTAATCTCTGCCATCACTGGCTGGGAGTGCGTTTGATGATACTCCAGCCGTTGGGTGGCCGTCAGATTTTGCTCAACTACCCTGTGTTCATTCGTCCAGATTTGCCCATAACGTTCAAGGATATAGTCAACCTCATCTGGAAAGTGATTGATCACATCGACAAATTGCCGTCTGGCATGACTGTTACACAGTGAGATCACGGCCTCCCTTACCGTAGGGTGATTACTCGGCAGCGCATCACTCATGATAATAGGTTTAGCACGGTATTGACCGCGTTTGTGCAAAATGCTATCGATGAACTCGCCCGCATGACCAATGTTGGTTTCAAACAGAACAATATGCCGGTTGTCAGCGAGGGTTGCGATAACTCCAGAGGTATAAACGCCTGTACGCAGCTGGGTTTTATCACTGTTACGGACTTTTTTCTCAATCGATGTTTGGTCAAGAATGCGGTGGGTAGTGTCGTCTAAATAATAATGTGCAGCGTCAGCTGCTAAATTAAACAAAGTTTGATACACAGGATAAATCGCGTCACACACCCGCTCAACTTGATCAAACACGCTCGATGCGGTCATTTTGACGCCCAGTAATTGCTGAATGCTGCCCTGACGATAAAAAGGCAACCCGGCAAAGTATTTGTAAATCGCCATTAATGCGCGTGCCGAGTAGCCGTATTTTTGCTTAGCGGAGCCATCGCTTAATACATCATCAGGCAATGGCGCCGTGAAATAGGCGCCACAGCTATTGCAGCGAAAACGCTCCATGACATGCTGCTCAGGCCTAAAGGGACTGTGCCCTGTAATGCGCAACAAACTGCCGGGATCCGTTTTATACACCTTGCCGGTTAAACACTCAGGGCAATTATCGCCTTTTTTAAGGTCTTGCAGAGAATGCATCACAACGCGCGGCTTCACCGGCGCAAAACCTTCTTCGGAATGGTTTTGGGGCTTTTTCTTCTTAAGCGCGCCCTTAGGTTGCTTGCTCACATCCGCACGTTTTTCCGACGACTTTTCGATGCCCAGTAATTTACGTAACTTGTGCACCGTGACGTCATGATTGGCTAAGCGGTCCTGCATGCTCGCCAAGGTCACTAAAGCGTCAAGTAACAACTGACAGTCCTGCGGACTTAACGCCAGATTATTGTCTTTCGCTTCCGTGACACGTGCTATCAAGGCTTCCAGCGCGTTGCCATCAATGTCGGTAAACGGTTTACTCACAGTTTATCTCTCACTCAATTGGTTTAATCCTTTAATTTGACAGGCATTATGATCCCATTAAATGCAAATTCAAGGATTAATTTAAGGGCAATGTACGGCAGTATTACCCGCCTGTTTTTTGCCATAAAAGATCTGCCTGAACACCGCTGAGTAACTGTCGCAACTGTTTGGCTTGCATGGGGCAGATCACCTTGTCCGACGTTGGCCAATGCGGGAATTTACCCGCAGACAGCCGCTTGGTCATCAGCCAAAAACCAGTGCCATCATAAGCGAGTGTACGTATCATGGTTTTACTGCGGTTGATAAAAACAAACAATATCCCTGAACGCGGATCGCCCAAGAGTCTGCTGCGGCAGACGGCAGCGAGGCCATCAATCCCTTGGCGAAAATCGGCGGGCTGAGTAGCCAGTAAAATCTGCGTGTCGGCAGTTAAATGGATCATGATTGCATTTCCCTGATTATTGCCGAGATCAGACTTGGAGATATCTCGCCAGATAAGGTAAGTTGCTCGCCATGACGAAAATGCAGCGCCAGGCTGAGTGATTTATGTTGTGCGCTTGGAAAAAGCGGCAGATGAACGAATGGATCCGGTGTATTCGCTACTTGAAGTGATTCAGCCCACTGTTTTAGCTGAGTGCCGCTGATCCTTAATGCCGACGTGATTTTGCTGGAAGAATAATTATCCAGCAATGCGACCGCTTGCTGACGTAAAGAGGCAGGTGTTGGAACTTGGCGGCCCTTTTTATTGTGGCGCCACTGCTCAAATGCAGCAATAACGCTGCTAAGTTGCTCTGGGTTTGACATGATTGAGTCCTGATGAATGAGTTACCAGCATTAAATCAGAACAAAAAATGGAAGTTGAGCTACGACGCCGTAAGCTCACAGTAAATCTGGCCACGGTTTTGTAGTCATTCCAATATAGCGCTTCAGCTTTATTTGGACTTATTCCACCGTTATGCTGATGAGGCCTGACTTGACGGTAATATCCAACAATATAACTGGTTATCGCATGTTTTGCTTCATCGAGATTAAAGCTGATCTTCCGCACCTGTTTTAAGAATACATTTGCCTGTAATTTTCCCCAAAACAGTCAATAATAACTTGCTGTCGCTCCTTCCAATTAACCACCATTAGGTCTGCTCCTTAAGATAAATGACTGTGACTCCTTGGAAACATTGAAATACC
>DATCZZ010000058.1:0-18531 GCA_036525635.1 Psychromonas sp.
TTTTACACTCTGAACCTTTGTTATTTGACCCGGAGCCTTTTTTCAAAATATATATTTGTATATAGTACTTTTGCTGACGTTTTAGGGTGCTCCTCTTGATTAAGAAGGAAATAGACAACCCCTTTATATTTCTATTGTCAGGCATCAGTAATTAATCACTAACAGCCTGATGATTATTTTATCCGTTGTCATTAAATTATTGGGTTGGCGTTGGGTATAAATTACTGCTTAATATTTCGATATTATCCAGCATATTGCTTATGAAAGAATTTTAAAGGAAGTAAAAAAATGTCCGTGGAATTATTAATGAATATTACGCCAACAGAAACGCGGGTTGCGTTGGTTGAGGGCGGGGTATTACAAGAGTTACATATAGAGCGCCAGGCGACCAAAGGTATTGTTGGTAATATATATAAAGGTAAAGTGAGCAGAGTACTGCCTGGGATGCAGGCTGCCTTTGTTGATATTGGATTGGAAAAAGCAGCCTTTTTACATGCTTCAGACATTGTTCCTTTTACTGAGAGTCTGGCCCAGACTGAAAAAGCCAAGTTTAAAGCGGCTGAGATCTCACAACTTGTCCGCCCAGGTCAGGATATTATGGTGCAGGTGATTAAAGATCCCCTAGGCACAAAAGGTGCCCGTTTGACCACTGATATTACCGTTCCCTCTCGCTATTTAGTTTTTATGCCCGGTAGTCGTCACGTTGGTGTTTCACAACGAATTGAAAGTGAAGAGGAACGTGAACGTTTAAAGAAAATCACCCAAGGTTGCTGCGTAAATGAGCTGGGTGGTTTTATTATTCGCACCGCGGCGGAGGGGGCTCCTGAAAATGAATTGGTAAATGATGCCGCTTTCCTACTCCGCGTTTGGCGCAAGGTATTAACGCGTAGTCAGCGCCCGAAAAATAAAAATAAATTACTTTACCGTGATTTGGGATTAGCATTCCGTATCTTAAGAGATTTTGTGGGCGGGGAAATAGATAGAGTACGTATTGACTCGAAATTAAATTATAGTTTAATCAAAGAGTTTACCCATGATTTTGTCCCTGAACTTGAAGATAAAATAGAGTGTTACCGTGGTGAAAGTCCTATTTTTGATCTCTTTGATGTCGAGAATGAAGTGCAGCGTGCGTTAGAGCGCAAGGTGGAGTTAAAATCCGGCGGTTATTTAATTATTGATCAAACGGAAGCAATGACTACTGTTGATATTAATACTGGGGCATTTGTTGGTCATCGAAATCTTGAAGAGACCATATTTAATACTAATATTGAAGCGACGCAGGCGATTGCCCGGCAATTACGGTTACGTAATTTAGGCGGCATTATTATTATCGATTTCATCGACATGCAGTCAATTGAACATAGACGTCGTGTATTTAGCAGTTTAGAGCAAGCTTTAGCAAAAGATCGCGTTAAAACCAGCCTCAATGATTTTTCTCCATTAGGGTTAATTGAAATGACCCGTAAGCGCACCCAGGAAAGTTTAGAGCATATTTTTTGTGGTGTATGCGAACAATGTAACGGCCGCGGTTATGTTAAAACGGTAGAAACAGTTTGTTATGAGGTATTACGTGAAATATTGCGCGTTAACCGCGCCTATAAAGTAGATCATTTTGTTGTCTATACTTCCCCGGCTGTTGCAGAGGCATTGCTGGGGGAAGAATCCCATAACCTCGGCGAACTGGTTTTGTTTATGTCAAAAGAAGTTAAAGTACATGCCGAGCCTCTTTACGGGCCAGAGCAATTTGACGTGATAATGATGTGATGGGGAGCTGCATGCTATGCCAAAATTTAAGCGTTTTTGCGAGTGACTTGATCTTTATGATTAAGCGCTGCAGGCGGGTAAATTGAAACATTCCATTTTTAAGTGGCTGAGACGGATATATGCTTTAATTGCAGTCAAACTGTTTATTTTGGCTATGCTGTTAACCTTGCTGCGTATTTTATTTGTCAGGATTGATGACTATAAAAGCTATGCAACACAATGGTTAGCCGAAGAATACAATTTTAATCTAACCTTTGCAGATGTCTCTGCCGGCATTGATTTCTCCGGATTGATTTTAAATGTCAGTGATGTTGAGCTGGTCGATTCTATTGAGATGCCCTATCGGCTTAAGCTCGATCACCTATTTATTTATCTGAATTTTTGGCAGAGTGTTGTCGAGCAAACCTTGGTGTTTAACCGAATATCTGTGCAGGGTGCTGACATTACCATTAAACCAGCCCTGCAAAATGGGCAAAGTTCAGAAACTGCCTCTATTACTCTGGCTTCGCTACAAAAAATATTACTGGTGCAGCTAAGCAAGTTTTCAGTGAAAGATAGCCAGCTCCATTTTAAAGATCACCTTAAGCAAAATAAAACCATAGTTATCGAAAAATTAAACTGGGTAAATGAAGATGGGCGTCATCAAGGTAGAGGTTATGCCTCAATTCCCAACAGCAGAGATGATAGCTCATTAGAATTTGTAGTGGATTTAGTGGAACAAAATGAACAACCCTCGGGGCCTTTAACGGGACAGCTTTATGTTGAGGCTGATAATTTCAATATTACCCCCTACTTAAGTGAACGGATAAATAAAAATGCACAAGTATCTGATGCGGTGCTGGGTTTCAGAGCCTGGGCTGAGTTTTCATCCAACACATTGCAAAACCTGCAACTGCAATTAAATAACACCCGGTTGAATTGGCTGCAATTAGGGCAAACTCACCGTTGGCAGATAAACAGCGGATTGCTGCAATTTACAAACAGCGAAAATACATGGTTGTTAGACAGCTATGATCTCGATATAACGCGTGACCAGAAAAAATGGCAAGGTTTCAATATCAGCGCTTACGGTACACCATCGAACGCTCATTTTGAATTTGCCGGGGTGAACGTCAGCGATTTAATGCCCTTATATTTATTACATTCTGATTCCGAAGAAGAGACGCTGCAATCTCTGCTCGCGCTGGATATTCATGCTCAGGTTGATGATCTCGGACTGCTTAAAGACGGTGTGGATGAACTGCAGTTTTCTGCACACTTAAGTCAATTTAACAACCTGCCTCAAGGTGCAATACCGGGCATAAGTAATGCGCAGATTGAAGTTAATGGCGGTAAGCGTAAAGGTCAGTTGAATATAACCTTGCCGAAGCAGAATATCTATTTTGATGGACAGTTCAGCCGGGAGATGCCGGTTGAAAATGCGCAACTTGATTTGCACTGGCTACAACAGGCAGATGGATTTAAATTATTCACCGAGCAGAGTATATTCAATACCCGCGATCTTAATACCATGACTGAGTTTTCACTCTTTTTCCCAAATCAAAATGCGCAAAATAAAAGTCCTTTCCTGAGCTTGTATACTTATGCCGATCTCAATGATGCCGCTAATGCGCAATATTATTTCCCAATAAAAGCGATGGGAAAAAATGTCTTTAACTACCTGCAACCGACCTTAAAAAAAGGACAGGTAAAAGGGGCTAAGATATTGTGGTATGGTGTGTTAAACCAATACCCCTATCAAGGTAATAACGGTGTCTTCCAAGCCTGGGTGCCATTACGAGAGTCTCAATATGATTTTTACGGTAATTGGCAGGGGCTGACAAACTTAGATTTAGACCTTTTATTTGAAAATGACCGGCTGACCATGAAGGCGCATAAAGCCTCATTGGGCGATGTGGATGTCGCAAAACTCGATGCCAGTATTGATCATTTAAAGCGCAACGGTATTCTAACTATTAATGCAGTTATTAATGAAGACGGAGAAAAAATAAGTGATTATTTAAAAGCTTCTCCTCTGAAGGGCAGTGTCGGTAAAGCGCTCTCGGTTATTGAGGTGCAAAAAAAATTAAAAGGGCAGTTACAACTTACAATTCCTTTTAACCGCAACAAACAGAAGACTGAAACGCGCGGGCAAGTTCAGCTTGCAGATAATAATATTGATCTGCACTTAGCCGATGATCTGCTGCTGCCTTTAAAGGATGTGCAGGGGGAGTTTAGTTTTATCAATGGCAACTTAATCGCAAATAACCTCCATGCGCAACTGTTTGAACAGGAAGTACAAATATCTTTCAGTACCAAAGAACAGCAGGAGCGCTACCAGGTCAACGCGAATGTCGCCGGAAATTGGCCTCTTGAAGGACTGCAAAATGCCCAAAGGTGGTTGAATCCGCTGCAAATCACAGGGCAGTTAGATTGGACTGCTAATGTGAATTTTGAGCATCTACTCACCGGGGGATATCACTATAATGTTGCTTTAAATTCAGCAACACGCGGGATCACAATTGACCTTCCTCCTCCCCTGGAGAAAAATGCGCTGCAGTCCTGGCCGACGGACATTCTTGTTTCGGGGGATCAGAACAGCAGCACTGTTGCTGCCAAAATAAAAAATAAATTGTGGTTGACCGGCGGACTTGACTATCAGCAAAAAAACATTCCCTATTTTCAGTTAAATATCGGCAGGGAGAGTACCTCCGCCATCAATAAAAACAAGCAGGTTGTCAACCTTGATCTGGATCGCCTCGACTTCACAAGCTGGTATCACAAATGGGAGCAGTTTACTCAGCAACAGGCCAAGTTTAAAGAAAATAAAACAGCTGAAGCAGACAGTGGCGGAGGGCCTGTTGCGTTAGATGAAATTCATATTGCAGTAAAAAACGCCAAGTTATTTTCACAACCTTTAAATAATTTACAGGTGCTGGCTGTCAACGATCGTAAAAAATGGGATGCGACGGTTAAATCGGATAATTTACAGGGAGCACTGCAGGTTTACAATGGTGAGCCAATACGACTTGATGTTGATATTAACAAGTTGGATTTCCAAGCGATGGATTTATCTCAGATCAATGCACAGCAGCCACCGGAAGAAAAGATTCCATTGCCAAGTCGTAATTTGTTGAAGGATTATCCGGAAATTCTGGTAAATTGCCTGGAGTGCATCTATGGCGATATGAATTTATCACCAATGCGTGCGCATATTTTTCCCAGTGTGAATAACCTCAATATTAACTACCTGAAAATTGGAGATGAAAAAGAATTCACTGAAGTTTCTGGTGTTTGGGATCAACGCCGGACGAATTTGATCTTCAAAAGTGTCGGTAACGGCAGCAGGGATATTGTAAAAAGGCTGGGTTATAGTAGCCCGGTGATCCATTCTAAATCAGAGTTAAGCGGGGCTGTAAACTGGATTGGTGCACCCTGGCTTTTTAATTTGGCCTCTTTAAATGGCACTTTCTCATCAAAATTAACAGATGGTGCTATCACTGAGGTTAATGATAACGGTGCACGTTTGTTAAGTATTTTCAGTCTTGACGGGATCCGCCGTACCTTGAATAATGAATTTAATAACATATTTTCAAAAGGTTTTAATTTTGATCTGCTCACTTTTTCGGGGGAGATCACCGATGGTATTGTTAAAAATGATGACTTTTATTTAAACGGCTCTGCCGGGAAAATATTAGGACGCGGCTTGATTGATCTACCAAACTCTGACACTAATTATCTGCTTAGTTACAGCCCGGCTGTTACCTCCAGCTTACCGGTTTTAACCGCATTTGTGATAAGTCCGTTGAGCGGCGCTGCGGTGTATATGTTAAGCAAAATTTTAGAGCCTGTTGTTGAAACCATTGTGCGTGTTGACTTTACCGTTAAAGGTCCGCTGAAAAGCCCTGACGTAAAACTTACCAATAGACAAAAAGGTAAAATAAGACTACAAAACAGTGAAGTGCTTGAGCAGATAAAAGAACTTAATAGGGAAAATGCCGGAAACTAATGATATAGATATACCCAAGCTACTTGAACCTGTATCTTCAAGTAGCTTGGGTATATCTATCATAAATGCTGTAGAATTAAGCTTGTTGTAATTAAAGGGGCTAGCCTGATGTTCAATTTATCTGCAATACAAATGCTCAGCAGCAGCGATCCCAGTAGGAATCTGGCGCAATTAAAAGCGTTATTAGCGACATTGTCTCCAACTCCCGGGCAGTTAGTCCTGCTGCCTGAAAATGCACTCTGTATCGCAGATAAAGAGAGTTATATCGCTTTATCGGAAAATTTGGGCGATGGTTATTACCAAACACAATTAAGCACTTTGGCAAAACGTTACCAATGTTATTTAGTCTGTGGCAGTTTCCCGATTAAAAGTACGCAAGCGGATAAAATATTTACAACTTCTCTGGTGTTTTCGCCGCTTGGTGAACTCATTAGTTTTTACCATAAAATTCACCTTTTTGATGCGCTGGTAACGGATCAAACCGGGCATTATAGAGAATCCGATACCTTTATCCCCGGCCAGGAAGTTAAATTATTTGACTGTGATTGTGGGGCTTATTCTGTCAAAGTTGGATT
Source organism: Psychromonas sp. (assembly GCA_036525635.1). Lineage (GTDB taxonomy): Bacteria > Pseudomonadota > Gammaproteobacteria > Enterobacterales > Psychromonadaceae > Psychromonas. The sequence continues at coordinate 6,328 of DATCZZ010000058.1, forward strand.
AACTATCTGTTACGATTTACGTTTCCCAGGGTTATTTCAAACCTTACGCGCACAGGGGGCGGAGGTTTTATTAGTGCCCGCCGCATTCACCCAAACGACAGGGCAGGCGCACTGGTTACCTTTATTACAAGCGCGTGCAATCGAAAATCAGTGTTATATTATTGCCGCGAACCAAGGAGGAAAGCATCCCTGTGGCCGTCAAACCTATGGTCATTCAATGATAATTTCCCCCTGGGGGGAAGTACTTGAACAATTGGAATATGGCCAAGGCAGTATTCACCGCCCGTTGGAAATGTCATCTCTGGAAAAAATTCGACTCGCTATGCCAGTACTTGCGCATAACCGTTTTAAACCATAACCTGCTTTTAAAAGTTTAGAGGATACATCAATGTCTTTCGATAAAATATGCGAACGATTTTTAGCACCAGCACAACTGCAAATTAGCGATTTAGAATCTCAGCTTGCTTGCCTAAACACACAACAAATCGATTATGCAGATTTTTATTTTCAGTCAAGTCGTCACGAATCATGGTTACTAGAAGATGGAATAGTCAAAGATGGCAGTTATAACATCGAAAAAGGGGTTGGTATTCGCGCTATTTCCGGTGAAAAAACGGGTTTTGCCTACTCCGATCAAATTTCGCTGAAAGCAATTAATGATGCTGCTAATGCAGCAAAAAGTATTGTTAAAAGTGGCCAGGAAAAACAGGTAAAGCTTATTATGCCAACACCTGCGCCGTTAATTTATGGGCAATCCGATCCCCTGCTAAGTTTATCGCGGGAGAAAAAAATAGCGCTTTTAAAGCAAGTTGATCAGTTTACCCGCTCTTTAGATCCCGCTGTCACTGATGTGACTGTCTCATTAAATGCCGTTTATGAAGAGATTTTGGTGGCGGCAAGCGATGGCACATTGGCCACGGATATTCGTCCGTTAGTGCGTTTTAGCTGCTCAGTTTTAATTGAAAAAAATGGCAAACGTGAGCGCGGCGGTGCAGGCGGTGGTGGACGTTTTGATTTGGATTATTTTACCGACAGCAGTGAGGGAGAAGCCATTGCTTTTGGTTATGCGCGTGCAGCTGTTCATCAGGCCTTAATCAATATTGAGGCGATCGATGCACCTGCGGGTTCGATGCCGGTTATTGTTGGTGCCGGTTGGCCGGGGGTGTTATTGCATGAAGCTGTGGGGCATGGGTTAGAAGGGGACTTTAACCGTAAAGGTTCATCGGCGTATGCGGGATGTATTGGCCAGCAGGTTGCTTCAAAACACTGTACTGTTATTGATGACGGCTCCATTAAGAATCGCAGAGGCTCCCTTAATATCGATGATGAGGGTACCAAAACCCAACGTAATGTATTGATCGAAAAAGGTGTGTTAAAAGGTTATATGCAGGATAAATTGAATGCCCGGTTAATGGGTGTTGAACCTACCGGCAATGGCCGCCGGGAATCTTATGCCCATTTGCCTATGCCACGGATGACTAATACTTTTATGCTCAATGGTGATTATGCCCATGAAGAGTTAATTGAAAGTGTCAAAAAGGGGATTTATGCACCTAACTTTGGCGGTGGCCAGGTGGATATCACCTCAGGAAAATTTGTCTTCTCCGCCTCTGAGGCTTATCTGATTGAAAACGGTAAAATTACCACACCGATTAAAGGCGCTACCTTGATCGGTAACGGCTTTGACGCGATGCAGAAAATATCTATGGTTGCCAATAATATGGCGCTCGATTCCGGCGTTGGTGTGTGCGGCAAAGAGGGGCAAAGCGTACCCGTCGGGGTTGGCCAACCGTCGGTGAAAATCGATCAATTAACCGTTGGCGGAACCAATTAAACAAATTTAATGGATATCAATTTATCCTATGACAAGCCGGGTAAGTAAATGACCTGACACTGCGCAGCTAGCACCCATTTTTACCTGCAGAGTTGATTAGATATTTACCTGAACTGGTTTTATTTTCGCTGCAGATTCTGTCTTGTTATATAATCACTAAGTGCCACTCTATTTTGCTTAGGTAGGATAGTGCTCCCAAGGGGCTGCTTATTGTTGCAGATCAGCTCCTGTTCATGCTTGATTACCTACCTTTGCGCGATGGCTGGTTAACTTATTTTCTTCTCTTATATTATGTTGGCTGAAGCATTATGTATTACGGTGAAAAACTCAATAGCATAACGCATCTGGTTGGCACCGTTTTGGCCCTGATTGGCTTTGGTGTATTAATAACCATCAGTATTCAGGAATACAACTGGCGGATAATTGTCAGCTTTACTATTTTTGGCGCCACGCTTATTCTGCTTTACACTATGTCCACCCTGTATCACAGCCTGCATTCTCCTGATCTTAAAAAAATATTCCAGAAGCTCGATCACATCTCAATTTACCTGCTTATCGCCGGTACCTATACGCCGTACATGCTGGTTTCGTTACGGGATAGCAACGGTCTGATCATGCTGATATTGATATGGGGATTAGCTGTTATTGGCCTGTTAGCAGATATTTTAATTGCCGAACGCATCGAATGGTTACAGGTTTTCATCTATCTGGTGATGGGCTGGGTGTGCACATTTAATTACTCGGAATTACAAGCTGCCATGCCCACTGCGGGGATCATTTGGTTGACGCTTGGGGGCATCGCCTATACGACTGGTATCCTGTTTTATATTTTGGATCACTTGAATAAACTGCGTCATGCTCACGGTATCTGGCACCTGTTCGTTCTATTCGGCTCTATCTGCCATTTTATTTCCATTGCCGCCTATGTGAGGTAAGTTTATACCATTGCGCTTAATTAAATGGGCATAAAATGACTATTTTAGTTGAGCAGTTAGCGCCTATGATAATGTTTTGTCCACAAAGAGAAATGTCATACTGGCCATTTCTCTTTGCTGTTTAACAAGATAATTATAAACAAACAGGTTTTAAATAAATAAACAGCTCTTTTGCTGCCTTGGCCGGTTTTTCCAGTTTCTTCTCTTTATTTGCCTGGCGTACCAGCTGACGCAGCTTTTGGCGGTCAAGCTGCGGATATTCTGCCAACAGATCTTCAATTTTACTGTTGCCCAATTCAATTAACTGATCTCTCAACAACTCTAAGTTTTGTGTTGCATGGGTCAATTGTTGATGTTTGTTATTGAGTTTATCAAGCGTGGCCTTAATCGATTCAGTATCTTCAGTTCTTAATATTTTACCGATATATTGTATTTGACGGCGTAGCGCTTCATGCTTACCACTGATTTTATGGGCAACAGAAATAGCATGAAAAAGTGCTTCACTGCCAGGTATCTGAGCGAGTTGTTTTTTATTTAATTCAACCAATTCACGTCCAATTAGTTTCAACGCTTCAGCTTCACGTTTAATTTGTGATTTACTGATTTCATCTTCAACAACTTCTACAACTTTTTTATTCATAAATTTATTTTCTATCACGGTTAAAGGGTATAATTACGCACATCATAACATCATCGCAAGAAGGTTGCTTTAAAGCATGTTATTCTATTATACGCGAACGATTTTAAAATGCAGCACGCCTGCAACTGTACTTCGGTGTTATCAATGAAAGCGTAATATTAAGCATAAAGTGACGCTGTTGTTAGCTGCTTTAATAAGGTCATAATTATCGTCTCTCTTTATGGTGCGCTTTCTTAACCCTAAATCAATTTATTGAACTGATTTGGATAATTTCCCTCTCATATTTTATTTTATTCTAAGTGGTGTCGTAATCATGATTGAAGAGAAACAACAACTTGAAAATGCCGTTAATGAAGCATTAACATTTGCTCTGCAGCTAGGAGTTGACCAGGCTGAAGTTGCATTAGGAAAATCAACGGGAATATCTGTTAATACACGCTTAGGCGAAGTCGAAAATATTGAGTTCAATCATGACGGGGCGATGGGAATAAGCATCTACCTGAATCAGTGTAAAGGCAGTGCGTCAACCGCTGATTTAAGTTTAGAAGCTATTCACTCCAGTGTTAAAGCCGCCGTTGATATTGCTAAATTCACCAGCAAGGATCCCTATGCCGGTTTGCTGGATCCTGAATGTTTAGAAACAGATCCGCTTGATCTGGATCTTTATCATCCAACTCTCTATACAACGGAAGATTTTTTGGCGATTGCCAAAGAGTGCGAAGATATCGCATTATCCAGTGATCCGCGTATTGTTAACTCCGACGGCGCTGCCTTTAACAGCCATGCAAGTATCAAGGTGTACGGCAATAGTAATGGTTTCCTGCACAGTTATGCAACCAGTCGCCATAGCCTGAGCTGTATGCTGATTGCGCAGCAGCAACAGGAGATGCAGCGCGATTATAGCTACACCAGCAGCCGCGATGTAAAGGAGCTACTCTCTGCAAAATGGGTCGCTGAAGATGCGGTAAAACGTACTGTGGAACGTTTAGGTGCAGCCAAAATAAAAACCCAGGAGAGTCCGGTCATTTTTGCGCCGGAAGTTGCAAGTGGTTTATTCGGGCATCTGGTCAGCGCGATCAGTGGCATGAGTTTATATAAAAAATCGAGTTTTTTGCTTGATAGTTTGGATACGCAAATATTCCCGGATTGGATGCAGATTACAGAGGATCCGCATATTATTAAAGGCATTGCCAGTAGCCCGTATGATCAGGAGGGGGGGAAAACCAGTAAGCGGAATATTGTCGAAAGTGGCGTATTACAGACCTACCTCTTACCCGGTTATGCTGCGCGAAAATTGAAAATGAAAAGCACAGGTCATGCCGGCGGCATTCACAACTGGTTTGTTAAGACAGGTCATTTAGACTTGGCCGGCCTGTTTAAAGAGATGGGCAGCGGTTTGTTTGTTACCGAGTTGATGGGGCAGGGGGTGAATATGGTGACCGGGGATTATTCTCGCGGCGCGTCCGGTTTTTGGATTGAAAATGGCATGATTGCTTATCCCGTACATGAAATTACGATTGCCGGTAATTTAAAAGAGATGTTTATGGGTATTGCTGGGGTGGCGAACGATATTGATCCGCGCAGCAGTCTTAAAACTGGCTCTATTTTAATCAATAAAATGAAAATAGCAGGGCAATAATGCACAGTAAATGCGCCTATTATTATATAGGCTCATTTGCGCTAAATATTATTATTTATTATGCAGAATAAATGCTTTTGGATAACTGTTTTTCATTTTTGCCAATATCTGTTCTGCTTTTAATTGGCTATTAAAGGGCCCCAGACGTAATTTATAAAGTTTATTTTCCTCAATAAATGAACTTGCCACTTGATATTGTTTGCTGTGTGTTTTACCTAAATCATCTGCTTTACCAGGTAAAGAGGTGACCAGGTATTGAATGTAATACTCTCCGTTAAACTGATTTGCCGGATCTTCCTGCGCAGGAAAGTGCAGCAGTTTAATTTCAACTTCTGCCGTACCGGTTGTTAATATACCCAGTTTATGAGCTGCGGCGTAGGAAAGGTCAATAATCCGTCCTTCATGGAATGGTCCCCGGTCATTGACCCGCACAATTATCTGTCTGTTATTTTCTAAATTTTTAACTGTAACATAGCTGGGTAAGGGTAAGTTTTTATGGGCTGCACTCATCGCAAACATGTCATAGCGTTCACCGTTTGAAGTTAAATGACCATGAAATTTATTACCATACCATGAGGCTCTGCCGCGTTCGGCCAGCTCGGTAATACCCGTCAGTACTTTATAGTTGATGCCACGCACGGTGTAATCTTTATTACCACCACGAGAATAGGGTTCATAGCGGGGGGTAACGTCTTCAACATGACCCAGTGGAGGAATTTTATCCGGGCTGTGATCCTGCTCTATTTGGTAACGGCCATTAGAAGTATTAGAGGAGCTGCACGCAAAAAGCATACTCGCCAACAGAAACATTACTGTTATTTTAAATCTGTTCATTTTTCTTACTTAGTATTAAAACGTTTATGGGTATTGATTGACATTAATACGCCAAAACCAGCTATCAAAGTAACAATTGAGGTGCCCCCGTAACTTACCAGCGCCAGGGGAACGCCTACGACAGGTAACAAGCCACTTACCATACCAATATTTACAAAGATATAAACAAAAAAAGTCAGGGTAATGCTGCCTGCTACTAGTTTTGTGAAGCTATCCTGTGCTTTGTTTGCTATCCATAACCCACGACCAATTATAAACAGATAAATAGTTAACAATACTAAGGTGCCCAAAAATCCAAATTCTTCGGAAAAAACGGAGAAGATAAAATCGGTGTGTCGTTCAGGTAAAAATTCAAGTTGCGATTGCGTTCCCTGTAACCAGCCTTTGCCTAGGAGGCCACCTGAGCCAATGGCGATTTTCGACTGGATAATATGGTATCCCGCGCCGAGTGGATCCGATTCCGGATTAAACAGTGTTAATACCCGTCCGCGCTGGTAATCATGCATTAAATAAAACCATAGGATGGGGATAAATGCGATTACGGCGGCTGCTGCAACGCCAATATACAGCCAGGAAACCCCCGACAGGAAAAGCACGAATATCCCGGACGAAGCGACTAATATCGAAGTGCCTAAATCTGGTTGTACGGCTATTAACAGAGTCGGAATAAGCACAATTAACAGAGATACAAAAATCTCTTTTAAACGAGGAGGTAAATTATATTCGCTAATATAATAAGCGACCATAAAGGGCATGATCAGCTTCATTATTTCAGAGGGTTGAAACTTTGTGAAACCTAGATCCAGCCAGCGTTGCGCGCCCTTGCCGATATGACCGAAAATCAGTACCGCGATTAACATTAAAACGATAGTGATAAAAATAGCCGGTGTCCAGCGTTGGTACATTTCAGGCGGGATTTGCGCCATTAAAAACATAACAGCGAGGGCGATAGCTAAACGAATGGACTGCCTGATCAGCATTTCATATCCCCCCACCGAATAGAGCACGGTGAGGCTTAAACCCATTAGGGAAAATAACCCGATCAAGAGCAGAGGATCGATATGTAAGCGATAGAAAATACTCTTTTGAGCCTGCGTACTGACCATGATTATAAACCTGCTGATTGCATAATAGGGGCGGGTGCTTGGTTAGCAAAATGTTCATCAAATAAAGCGCGTACTATGGGGGCCGCATTACTACTGCCGCCACCCGCATTCTCTAACACAACCGTTGCGACCACCTCGGGTGAGTCGAAGGGGGCAAATGCAACAAACATCGCGTTATCCCGATGACGTTCACTTATTTTATCGGCATCATATGCTTCATTTTCTTTCATATTAATAACCTGTGCGGTACCCGATTTGCCGGCGACGGAATAGGCACTGCCCGCAAATGCTTTATATGCGGTACCCGATTTTTTACCCGTCACACCATACATCGCATCCAGTGCTACTTTCCAGTAATGATCATCTTTCAGCTGTATTGTTTTTTGAGGCCCTCGTTGCGGCACCACAGGAACACCGTCAGAAATAATGGATTGCAGAATCTGCGGCTCTAACACCTTACCTTTACGGGACAAAATGGCCGTTGCCTTGGCTAATTGAATCGGGGTGACTGTCCAATAGCCCTGCCCAATAGCAACCGAGATGGTGTCTCCATCATACCAAGGCTCCTTAAACCGTGCTTTTTTCCATTCCCGTGAAGGCATGATGGCTTTGGTCTCTTCGCCTATATCAAGACCGCTGTAATTACCAAAACCAAATTGCGCCATAAAAGGGTTAATCCGGTCAATACCCATTTTATAGGCGGCCTGATAGAAAAAGGTATCACAGCTTTGCTCTATGGCGTGGTAAACATCAACCTTTCCATGTCCCCAACGTTTCCAATCTCGAAAGCGCCGCTTAGAATTAGGCACAATCCACCAGCCCGGATCGAACATTTCTGTTTTTTCGGTGATCACGCCAGTATCTAAGGCTAATAAAGCCATTTGCGGTTTAATTGTTGAGGCTGGTGGATAACGTCCCTGCGTGGCTCGGTTAATCAGCGGACGATCTTTTGATTGCAGAAGTTCCTGATATTGTAAACGTCCTATGCCTTGCACAAAAAGGTTGGGATCGTAACTTGGGCTTGATACCAGGCTTAAAACACCACCTGTTTTAGCATCCATAACCACTATGCTACCGCGGTTTTCACCTAATAGTTGTTGTGCTTTTAATTGCAGTTTCACATCAAGGTTTAATATGATGTCTTTTCCCGGGACCGGGGGGGTGAAACTAAGGGTGCGGATCACTTTACCCCAACTGTCGACCTCAACCTGACGCTGACCGGGTTGCCCATGCAATAGATCTTCATAATATTTTTCAATGCCAAGTTTGCCGATGTATTCAGTAGCACGGTAACGCGCACCTTCGCCCCGTTCTTCAATATGTTGTAAGTCAGCGCTATTAATTTTGGCGATATAACCCAGGGCATGTGTGAGGGTGTCGCCAAAAGGATAAAAACGTTTAAGATTAGCCTGAATTGAAAACCCTTTAAACCTGTGCTGATTAACGCTAAAAACAGCAACCTCTTTTTCGCTTAGCTGCTGACGAATGACAATCGCTTTGAAAGATCTTGCATTACGGTTTTGAGTATAAAAATTTTTGATCTCCTGATCTGTTAATTTTAATAATTTTTGTAATTCAAGAATATTTTTTTCTAAATTTTCAGTTTTATTAACGATCACCTGCAGATTATAAACCGGACGGTTCTCTGCAATAATAATGCCATTGCGGTCGTAAATAAGGCCTCTGTTTGGCGGAATTGTTTGCACACTTATGCGGTTTGCATTAGAGCGAGTCTGATAGTTGTTATAAGAGGTTATCTGCAGGTAATAGAGGTTACTAATTAAAACAGTGATTGCGACTAGTATGGCAATAAAAATAACTAAAGTACGACGCATAAACAGTGCGGATTCTGCGGAATGATTCCTTATGCTAATGCTTTTTTTAACCACGTTTTATTATTCTCTATGGTAGGGGTGGTTAATGGTTAAGGTAAAAGCACGATACAAGCTTTCAGCGACGATAATGCGCACTAACGGATGAGGCAGGGTTAACGCCGACAGTGACCAGCTTTGTTCAGATTTTGCGATACATTCAGGTGCAAGCCCTTCAGGTCCGCCAATTAACAGACTGATATTTCTTGCCTCCGACTGCCATTTGCTCATTTCATTGGCAAGTTGCTCGGTTGTCCATGCTTTTCCTGTCACCTCTAGCGTGACAATTTTATTACCTTTGGGGATCGCGGCAAGGGTCAATTCCCCCTCTTTTTTCAAGATCCTTTTTATATCTGCATTTTTACCACGCTTTCCTGCATTGATTTCCAGCAACTCAAGTTGCATCTCTTTGGGAAAGCGGCGGGCGTATTCCTGATATCCTTTTTCAACCCAGTCGGGCATTTTTGTGCCGACTGCGATTAACTGAATTTTCATTAAGCTGATTGTTCCCAAAGTTTTTCAAGTTGGTAAAACTGTCTTGTTTCATCCTGCATCACGTGAACGACAATATTACCCAAGTCCAGCAATACCCATTCACTGCCTTCTAAGCCTTCGATACCTAAAGGTGCTGCGCCTGCATTTTTGCTTGCCAGTGCTGTTTGTTCTGCTACGGAGCGCACGTGACGCTTGGAATTACCCGTACAGATAATCATCGTATCAGTTACATCTGAGGTTTTTGATACATCAATAACCGTAATATCTTTCGCTTTCATATCTTCAAGTTGCTGTAATACAAATTTTTTTAATTGTTCGTCTTGCAAAGGGAATTCCTTTATTAATTGAGTGAAAATTTTAATTAGTTGCGCAGTATACCACGACCAATCTCTGCCTTGATAGTCTTGTCGACCATTTGATCTTTTTATATTCGCTTTAAGCGGGCAATTATCCCCTTTAAATGCAGTACTGTGCTCTGTAACGCTAAATAATGAGATCCTTTGCTTGCAAAAACACCATACTTTATTAGACTTCAGAATAATTGTGGGAAAAAGTGTATAAATGTGGATCTTTTTTCTCTAAATCACTCCATTTTGATTAAAATTATTAGACGGATCTTATATATTTATGTTGCGTGGTGCTAATGCTATCAACCTCGACACCAAAGGAAGAATCGCAATTCCAACACGATATCGCGATTGGCTGGCGGATACTTGTCAAGGTCAATTTGTGTGCACCATTGATATCCAATCTCCCTGTCTGCTGATCTATCCGCTTAATGAATGGTTATTGATTGAAAAAAAATTACGTGCTTTATCTAGTACCAACCCACAAGAACGCCGTATACAGCGTCTTATTTTGGGCTATGCAACGGAAAGTGAATTAGACAAGAGCGGGCGGGCTTTAATCGCACCAACGCTTAGACAACATGCAAAATTACAAAAAAAAGTAATGTTGGTTGGGCAATTAAATAAATTTGAACTGTGGGATGAAGATATGTGGAATCAACAAATACAGGATGATTTACAGGATGGTTTGCCGTCAGGGGAAGCATTAAGCGCAGGATTAAGGGAGTTTTCACTTTAATGGCTAAACATATCACGGTATTGCTTGATGAAGCGGTGAACGGCTTAGGGTTAAAAAAAGACGGTATCTACGTAGACGGTACTTTCGGACGCGGTGGACACTCTCGCCATATTCTTGCGCAGTTAGGTGCGCAGGGCAGGTTGATTGCAATTGATCGTGATCCTCGCGCAATTGAAACCGGCGAAGCACTGATGAAAGAGGATCCGCGCTTTACTATTATCCACGGTCCTTTTTCCGGATTGGCTGACTATATAAAAGCGTTAGGGCTTGCCGGAAAAGTTGACGGGGTTTTATTAGATCTTGGTGTTTCCTCCCCGCAACTTGATGATGCTGAGCGTGGTTTTAGTTTCATGCGTGATGGCCCCTTGGATATGCGCATGGATCCGACATCGGGAATAAGTGCCGCACAGTGGCTAGCAAAAGCCGATGTGGATGATATTGGCTGGGTACTCAAAACCTTTGGTGAGGAGAAGTTTGCTTACCGAATTGCCCGTGCCATTGTCGCAGACAGGGAGCAAACCCCGTTTGTACGCACCTTGCAACTGGCCAAATTAATAGAGCGTCTCTGCCCCAAAAGAGAAAAGAAAAAACACCCTGCAACGCGCAGTTTTCAGGCTATTCGAATTTATATCAACAGTGAACTGGAAGAGATTCACAAAGTACTTGATGGCGCATTAGAGATATTAGCAATCGGCGGGCATCTCTCGGTGATCAGTTTTCACTCATTGGAAGATCGGATCGTTAAACGTTTTATCCGCAAGCATGAAAAGGGGCGGGAGTATCCAGCCGGTTTACCTTTAACCGAAGAGCAGATGAAACAGGGTAAGACACTTAAATCACTCGGTAAAGCACTCAAACCAAGTGCACAGGAAATTAATGAGAATGCACGGGCGCGTAGTTCTGTGTTGCGTGTCGCACAGAAAATAGCACAACCAGAGAGCGAGTGATTTGGGTACATCGAATAACAATTTACTGTCTTTAATCGCCGCTGATTTACGGAGAAATCTTTTTTCAGTCCTCCTTGGGATATTGATTGTATGCAGCGCAATTTACAATATTTATATCACCCATGAAACGCGCGGACTGGTTACTCAAATAGAGCGCTTATCGCAAGATAAAGACAATTTAATGATTGAGTGGCGAAATTTACTAATTGAAGAGCATACCTTGGATGAACATAGCCGTATTCGTCGTATTGCGGTGAAAAAATTGTCCATGTCACAAGCAACAAAAAACAACAGCGTGTTAGTGGAACTAAGATGATAATTAAACGGAATTTGAAAAGGCAGAAAATAAATCTGCCGACCAGGAAGAAAAATGTTTATGAAACATTTTCATCGTGGCGTTATATTTTTGTTTCAGTCATGGTTGCGACGATTGCGTTATTGTTAATCAGCCGCTTAGCTTACCTGCAGGTTATTGAACCTGAATACCTTACCAACGAAGCGGATAAGCGAAGTTTACGTGTGACAAAATCAGTAGCGCATCGCGGTAACATTGAAGATAGAAACGGTGAAGAGTTAGCGATTAGCGTGCCTGCCTATGCGATTTGGGTGGATCCCAAAACAGTTAAATCGGCATTTGCTTTTAGCAAACAAGAATATTTAGAAAGTGCGGTTGTTAATCCGAAAACGGGTAAAGAGACCTATCAAAAACAGTTATTCAACGAGTCAAAAAAATGGCCGGCTTTAGCTGAAGTGTTAGATATTGAGCTTGATAAACTGGCTGACATCATGCAGAGACCGAATGCTCGATTTGTTTACC
>DATCZZ010000059.1:0-2511 GCA_036525635.1 Psychromonas sp.
CCCACGGAGTTAATAACGTTTAATAGAGTAACCACCAGTACAATCGTCTGTCCGGCACCGAAGACAAAATTTTTAAGTTTTTGCCAGGTTTTTATGAGCGTATTTTTAAATGTCGGCAGTTCGTAGTCCGGTATCTCTAAAAACAGATTTTCACTTTTCCCGGGCAATAGCGTACGACTTAATACAAATCCGGTTAACACCGCGACAGTAATACCAATTAAATACAAGAGAAATACAATATTCTGACCATTTTCAGGAAAAAAAGCACTGGCAAACAGAGCATAAACAGGTAAGCGGGCACCGCATGACATAAACGGAGACATGATAACCGTTAGTAAACGTTCCCGCTCTTTTTCCAGTGTTCGTGCGGCCATTACTGCTGGCACAGTACAACCGAAACCAACAATCATAGGCACAAATGATTTCCCAGGCAGGCCTAGCCACTGCATCGCTCTGTCAATAACAAACGCGGCACGTGCCAGGTACCCTGAACTTTCCAGAATAGATAAAAAAAGATACAGGCAAGCAATAACAGGAATAAAGGTCATGACGGTTTGAATACCGTTACCCACACCGTAAGCCAGAACATTGATTAACCATTCCGGCGCGCCAAGCGAGCTTAACAGTTGTGCGCTGCCGTCAACAAAAATAGCTCCCGCCGCAATATCAAAAAAATCGATAAATGCGCTGCCGATATTGATGGAAAACATAAACATCAGATACATGACGAATAAAAAGAAGGGAATGCCGGTAAAACGGTTCAAGGTAAAAGCATCTATTTTTTCAGTAATGCTACGGCCGAGGTGGCCTTGTAAACGGACTGCTTCCTGAGATAACTGGTAGATAAAAGTGTAACGCGTATCTGCAATCTGCAGATCAATATCAACTGCTAATCCCTTTTTTTGCTCCTCAATGGAGCGCATATTTTCAGGCTCGAGTAACTTAATAATAGTTTGATCATTTTCTAATACTTTTATCGCTAAAGCACGATCTTCAAGACGGTGTGCAATATTGTTCAGTGAAGATGCAGCATAGTCAATAACCGGCTCTAACGCACCATAGTTAAGTGTGACAGGAGTACTGAGATTGTGTTTCTGAAAAGATTTAAGTTGCTCTTTAAACTTATCAACTGCGTTCTGATCATGCGCGGAAAGAGAAATGACAGGACAGCCTAAGGCTTTTTCAATATGCTTTTCATTGATAATTAATTGTTTCTTGTGTGCCGCATCAATCTTATTCAACACGGCGACAATCGGCAGTCCCAGCTCTTTTAACTGCAAGGTTAAATACAAACTACGCTCCAGGCAGCTTGCATCAATGACATTGATAATCATATCCGGTAAATTTTGCATGATATAATCAAAGGCAACCCGCTCATCTAATGAGCCCCCTTCCGCATCATAATCAAGATTATAAATACCCGGCAAATCAAGTACTGTAACAGGGGTTTTATCTGCCAGGGTAAAATGTCCTGTTTTCTTTTCAACCGTTACACCGCTCCAGTTACCAACACGCTGACTCGCGCCGGTTAAAGCATTAAATAAAGTTGTTTTGCCTGAATTAGGATTACCTATTGTTGCAATGGTTAAGCTCATACTGATACCTCCACCTGAATCTGTTTCGCTAAATTTTTACGCAGGGCAATGGAGCTGTTCGCACAACGAATGGCTATCGGATCCCCCATTGGCGCAATACGTAATAGCTGTACACTCGCTTGAGGTAAAAAGCCCATATTAAGCAGTTTTTTACGCATAACAGGTTCGATATCATGCATATGGACAATAGATGCTGTTTGCCCGACTTTAAGATCCGATAAAACCATATGTTACCCCTTTATATTAAATGCCCACTCAATCTAATTGCTAATCATTATCATTTGCATTGGATGGTAAGATATAAAATAGCGCTTCGCCATGATTTAAATCAATTTTATGTTGCTCTATGCAAACCTATTGGAGATGCGGATTAAGAGGTTAACCAAAATGTAAGATCCAAGTGCAGCATAAAAGGATAACCATTGCTTTTCCAACCTTGTGATACTTGTAATCTCCAGCAAGGTTTATACCAACAGGCTAAACAATATTCATGCCAACAGCAGTAAGCATCTGAGGCTGTGTATAGAAAGCTAATAAAATCAAGATTTTTGATTGAGAGATGTCTGACTCTCGGGATTGAAATCCATGAAGCCAACGTTAATTTTATCAACTAAAGTTGTACAAATACTTGCACGAATCGACATAGCTGCCTGTTGATTTGCACATTCCCGGTGAATCGATGATATGCTAAACTAGCAAAAAATAGCTACTGGAAGAGAATATGGACTTCAGCGATCTTAATCTTGTGTACTCCACCGATGGTGGAAAAATAGATAAACCTGCCGAGAAAAAAAGTGCGCCGCAAGGTGACGGCATAATTCGCATTCACCGCGAAACTAAAGGACGAAAAGGCAAAGGGGTGATCTTAATTAAAGGTCTGCAACTTGACGAAAAAGCGCTCAAGGAACTCGCCAAA
>DATCZZ010000060.1:0-2753 GCA_036525635.1 Psychromonas sp.
AAATTTGATCTGACTGCTCCTGATTGACCCAGGGACCTAACTCGTAGCGCAAGCGTAGTTCTGTTCCTGGATAACAAACATCTGCACCATTAAGTTGTTCGAGTAGCTTCACCAGTTTGCGGTTTACCGCTGGTCTGGAACTGCCATGAATTCGAACAATCAACCGGTTGTTAGTTGAGTCCGGTAATATATCTGCCTCTGTCGTATAGAGATTTTGTAATAACACACGTGCTTGTGGCACATCGACATGAGAGTCCTTTAATAGCCTTGCCATGGCTGTTTCTGCACGATAGGCAATCATGCGCACGGTATCCATTAACTGCTTCCGATCCGGTGCCAGCCGGTAAAACTTGTGCTCCTCATCCAGAGTATCCCAGCTTATATGCTTTGCTGTGTTCTTTAATCTGGGCTTCAACAGCGCAAGCTGGTGTTCCATCTGTTCGATTTCTTCCAGCAATATCGATTTTTGCTCTACCCATTTTCGATAACGTTTTTCATCGTCTTTCGCTTGCGGGTGGTGAACCAACCCACCAAATCGTGCCTGTCGGTAACGCAGTTTATTTTGCAGGGAGTTGCGCTGCCGGTCGAGATCACGCCATTGGGGATTGACGACTTTTTCGGTACCAGGAAGATCCGTAGTGCCTTGCTCGCAAAGCCTATCAATGGCGAAGTGTTGCATCATGTAACGGAAAAAGTTTTCCTGGCACCATCGGCTAAACATTTGCATAGCCAATTGTGTATGAGTCAATTCGTAGGCTGTGCTTATCAAACTGGTTTGGTGCCCTGAGTCATTGAGCTTACGCACCTCCCGCATCCATAGTGTCTGCCTGCCCGACCCTACATAAGTGCCTCTTTCAGCCAGTCGCATCGTGACCATCTCACCATTGGATAACCTGACGTTTTGTGCTTGAAATTCCTGTACAGGCCAAGGATCGTCGGGATACTTATGATAGGTAATACAGGCAATACGATGGGTCTGCCACATCTCAATGAAGAAAGCAGGACTGTACCCTTCCCGGTCAAAGACGAGAATAAAGCGACATAGATAAGGGTTTTCTGCCAAACTCTGCTGGCTGGGTTGATTGGGAACATCCTTTAACAGACGCGGTACAATGATGTCCTTGAGTGTGACCAATAATCCTGGATCAACGGTTTTCTCAATCACAAAAAAAGGTCGCCCGGCGATATCATTCACCCAGTAATCGGTCGTTGCTCTCAGGCATAAGCGCTCACGGGAAATATAACGGCGAGGCAGTGCCGTTTTGTTGCCATGATAAATACGAACGTGGCCATCAATATAGAGCGTACCCACAGCCCCTGGATCTGCGCTCATCCAGCGTTGGCTAAGATGCGTCGCCCAGCGCTTGGCGGCGCCATCACGACACAGATCATCCATCTTTTTGCGTAGGCAGCGCACTTCAGGGATGCGGTCAAGACCCATGAGCTTACCAAATTCTCCCGGCGCGTAGCCGCGTATCTGTTCGGTCGTTTTAATGCGGCATAACGCCATAAAAGCCAGCAACAGTAAAATCTGTAGTTGCGTATAATATCCTGTCACAGATCCAAGCAACTGGTCGGCGCCTTGTGCCAGACCATTGCTTAATAACGCAGGCAACGCGCACAAGACTCCTCCATGAGGAACATCAAGGCAGGTTTCAAATTGGCTCACGGCACCTTGGAATTCGCCCACGGCTGCCAGTACCCGTTCCCCCACGCGGGTGCAAGCCGTACCTAAACCGTAGGCGGCAAGAGCGTCTGCCTTGTCTCGCGATGATTTGCTAGTGCCGTGTACGGTTGCAGATGAGGATGTTCTTTCCTGTAAACGGCCATCGTTAATCGCTTTGCGAAGTGTGTCATAGTTAACCGCTAGTGCCTCAGCCGTTTCTCGACGACTGCGCCCTTGATCCAGTAATTGCTGCGCCTGTTCAAGCACTTCGAGTGTTAATACAGTGCCTCCTTGACGAGTTTGTTTAGGCGTAAAAAAAGCTTCAGATCCCCGATCGCGGTACTTGGCTACGGCTCGCAACACACTGTTTTTGGACACACCGAAGGCCTTGATAATCTCGACTTGTCTACAACCACCAGAGACGATTAATTGTGAAGTCATGAGGCGAAACATTTTCCGATCATCAGCACGATGAGAGAAAATGGGATGCCCACCGTGGAAGTAAAACCAAACGTCACTATCGCAACCAACACTGATAAGTGCATTAATGGGGGTTGTTCCCGGGGCTATAAGGGGTAAAATTTGCTGTGGAATGGTGCCTTCCTCCTATCCTGTTATTGGGTGTTTACAGGGAGAAAGGTGCCATTTTTATTTCCCATTGGCAAGTTTGCGGCATTTCTTCAAAATCAACGCCAGCTATCTGAAATAAAAGGATATTTTTCGAAATATTACGTCATAATCATTTAGAACAGATCAAGAAGTCTGATGTTAATCCACGAGATGTTAATCCGCGAGTGTTGAGGTGGAGCAGGTCAAATCATTATGTCTAGTAGCATCTCCGGGAAATAATTTTATGCCATTTCCACTGTTTGAATATTGGCATATTGTCGGTAATTCTGAAGACGATCTGACTTTAGATAGTAAAGAGCAAATTGTTTTTTTCAATCATTCTATAAAATCTAATATTCAACCAGATTTGGTTATTTCAAACCAGTATAGCTGCGGCAAACATAAAACTTTTAAATCAATCGGAATTGAGCCGGTTGCAGGCTTCACAGAAATTCTAAATAACAAAGCCTTGTATCTT
>DATCZZ010000061.1:0-2821 GCA_036525635.1 Psychromonas sp.
ATTTTTTCTAGGCAATTTTTGTCCATTTAATTAGGCGAAATGGTATAAAAAGCGCGGTTAATAAAATACAAAGGAAACCATTAGTTGAAAGAGTATTGAATTTTTATGCCTGGGCTAACGCCTCTTTTACAGCTAGCACAATCATCTCCGGTTTTTTTAAATATAACGAATGATCCAATAACACCGCTTTATCCCCCACTGTTAGCAACAGCGCCGGAAAAGCGGTCGTTTTCATAAATTCTTGAACTTCATGAATATCAGATAAGGCATATTGAGCCTCGTTACTTAATTCCTCTTTAAATATTTTATTCGGAGGCGATAATTTAAACTGCTCGATAATATGATTAAAATCGTGCTTGCAGGTTAAGGGGTTACCTTCGATAAAGTGTGCAGTTTGGAACGCATTTAAGACCGTTAATGCCTTCTCTGGTTGTTTGTTTTGCAGCCAGGTCATGAAATTAGCCGTCATGGTCGCATTTTTAGGGCTGTCTGCAAAACGGATATATTGTTTGCCAAATTTTACCGCACTTTGTTTTGACACGCTATCCACCTGCGCATGACCTGCGCAGTCACTACCGTCGTAGTGAGCACAATGCCATAAATGGATAACCATTTCAGGGCATGATTTTTCAATTTCATTAACTAATGCAGTACTTGCGTAGCTCCACGGGCAGTGAGAGTCGTAAATAAAAAATAATTCAGGGGTCATTGAATTAATCCTTTTTAATAATTGGAGTTGGGACCTTATGGTCACAGATTAAAACACATCTTAATAGAAAAAACGCGCAAAATAGGGATATTACCTGGAGCGCGTTTATATAAACAATTGCTCTTGTCAACTCATCCAAAAGTTCTGCTCACTAGCTTTACTAAGAGGAAAAAACTATTGTGTATACCTGTCTTAAATAAAAGTGTTAACAGCAATGATGACGAACTTGCATGCAAGCACTTGCATAAAATGGATTACATTTATTCCGTTTGCTAGAACAATGTTGCTGCCTTTGCTGAAACAAGATTGTTGTTGATTAAATAGTCGAGTCCGCCTGTTATAGCAGCAACCTGTGCATTGATACACTCTTCAGCAGTGACCCTAGGGCTATCTGGATAAACCTCTGTGGTAGTGCAATATAGAGCGTTAGTAAAAACGCAGCAAAGCCCCAATTCTCTGGCCGCATAATTGATAACGCCCTCTTGAGAAAAAGGCTCACCAATAATTGTTCCATTTATATCAGCAGGCGCGATATGAGTCACTTTTTTCACCGACTCAATAATAGCACGTTGGAAATCGTGCTTGGGATTCTCTTTATCAGCAACCAAATAAAAACCATCGGGGATATCCCATATGGGATGATCCTGCGCATCTCTGGCAGCTAACGCAGGTCTAAACTCAGTATTATCTGTATCTGTCGTTTCATGCAGATCAAGATGGGCAATAAAATCGACATTCAGTTTTTCAACATATTCCATCAAATATGCGGCTTCTTGAGACGGACTCGATTGATAAAAAGAGCGGTTAGGATCAACTGTATTGGCATTCCAGCGGTTAATCGTTTCATATCCCCATGGACTAACACAGGGGGCAACAACAACATTGAATATTTGCGCATAGTGCTGGGAATGCTTTTCAATAAAACGAAGAGCACCAAGGACACCGCTGGTTTCATAACCATGGACCCCACCCGTTATTAAAATAACGGCTTTATCAGCATCCCATACACGAGGCTTCACAATATAAAGGGGGTAGTTATGTGGCAGATAACAAAGTTCACCATATTGCTCAACAACAAAATATTCTGGTAAATCAATTATTCTATTTATAACATCATCCTGATAGGAACGCTGAATCACTTGTTTTTTTAACCAAGCTAGTTTTTCTTCTGCCTGCCATTTTTGAGGCAGAGGTGTTACACAATGAGTTTGCTGATCTTTCATGTTGTTGCCTTATTGGCGATACTTTTTAATTTATAAATTATGGACTTTTCAGATGTAAACAACGGTTATACCAATCCGCGTAACAATCAGAACAACCCAGCCGACTAACATCAATGATAACATCATTTTTTTCAATCACACACGCTTGCTATAGGTCAATCAAACAGGCTCCTCTATTCATTTTTTACTACACAATTTTTGAGCATTTAGTTAAGCGGAGTGGCATTAATCTTTTAAACAGCGGACAGCCTAGCGGATTTCCATCAAAACAAAGTGTTGCGCTGTATTGGACCGGAGAACAATTTATTTACTCTGGATATCAGGATATAGGCTATGCACAGAGCGTTTACCTTGGCATAGCCGTATATTAGGGAATGGGTATTATTTTTCTTTTAGAAACTGCGAGGCATTTTCCTCTAATGCTTTATATTTAAATAAAGGATCAAACGCGGCATGGTCATCATCGTGACAGTCTCCACAAAACTCTTTAGGATCCGTTTTTTCATGAGGAATATGGCATTCTGTACAGGGCATATCTTCATCGTCACGATGTTTTATATTATGCCATTTTCCTTCCAGAAGGCCATATTCATCATGGCATTCAATACAACTGCTTTGCTCGAATTCCAGATCATCTGAAGGGCCCTCTTTTTCGTGGCATGCGCCAGCACAATCTTCATCTTTAAGATGAAAATTAGCCAAATTATCCTCGCTTGGATTAGGCAACTCCTCGGCCCAACCAGCACCAGCGCAACAAAGCGTAAAACTGAGCAATAACGTTTTTATTAACTTCATAATAATGATCCCATACTTCATTATATGTTTCAGCCGTTAGATGTAATTTCAAAATTTAATAAAAACTTAAAAGTGTCTCTAAGCTGGGGTCATT
>DATCZZ010000062.1:0-2605 GCA_036525635.1 Psychromonas sp.
TATGATCATCTGTACCTTCTGTTCAAAATAGTGAATTAATTTTCTCTTATTATTAGATGTTGAGTAACTAATTGATTTATATCTATTTTATGGTGTAGAAGTAAGTTTTTTATTAGACCGTTGAAACTTTTTTACATATAGATATGTATTTCTACATCTTTACCCATTTTTCTCTGACGGAAGAGAGGTTAGTTTGTTTTAAATACATATAACTATATGGAATTAACGTGTTGCTTTTTTGGGGTAAAAAACACTAAAAATCAATGTTTTTTTGCTTTACTAAAAATAGGTTTAACTGCGATTATTAGCCACAGAAAAAGGCAGACATATAATTGCTATGTTGGTCGAAGCTACACAGATTAATTTATTTTGGAGTTACATATGGGAAATAAAAATTCTCAGCAATTTAATAATGATGATCAAGCCGCAGATGAATGGGTAGATGACGACTGGGAAGATGATAATGTCATAAGTGAGGATGATGAGGTAAGCGTAACTGATATCAAAGAAGATCAAAAAAAACGCGATCTGGAAAAAGCCAAAATTCGTCGCAGCATTGAAGAGTTTAGAGAGCAAAAAAGGTTAAAAGAATTATTGGGCGATGATTTCGATGATTTCGATTATTAAATAGTTTTAAAATGTTATGACAAGCATAAGTAAGGCACTACCGGTTCCATAACCGATAGTGCTTTTTTATTATATCCCCCCTGTCGTTTTTAACTTACCTGCCATATTTTTGTCATACAACTCTGCTATAAATATTACCTGAACACAGCCCATCAATAGTGATTCACATGAGCTAACGAATTACCGGGTTTAAGTTTAGAATAAAGAGTGGAGTCTCCAAGATGAATAACAAAACTATCAATAAAAAGATTAATGATGAATTAAATGAGCAGCTTTTGTCGGATGATGGAAAATGGCGTCTGGCGGTTAAAAAATCCAAACAAAAATATAAGATATCTCCCCGCCGACAAGCTCATCTTACGCGGAAAAATATGGAATATTTTAAGGAAGTCAATCACTATGAAGAGATCAAGGGCAGCGACTTTGACGATTTTTACAGCTGAAAATCTCTGCTGGTTTCTATACATTCCGGATTTGATTGAACATGTGAAGTGGTATAGTTAATAGGGTGTTGCACGCTGCCTCAGAGTTTAATAAGCAGATCCGGATGAAGGTAGCTTTTTAAAATGATTGCGAGATAGTTATGAGTTAGACTCTTTTGATATTTCCTTTGACTATAGAAGTAGGCAGATAATAGGATTATCACAGGATAACAAGGACTCTCTATGCAGTTTAAAAATCTACTTATTGCCGCTGCTTTATTGTGTATTCCCCTTTCAATAATAAGCACTGGTGTAACATCAACTCTCTTTGACCTATGCGCTTTCATATTACTTTGTTTTATTTTGTTCACTCAAAATAAGAGTGCCAAATAATTTATAGCTCTCAGCTGCAAATGTCACATCAGAAATTGAATATAAATCAGTGAGCTAGTGGCGGTTATTATCCAAAGAAGAATGCCGAGTATCATAGGGTTCGCGCCGGCAGCTTTAACTTTCTCAAAACTAATCGCCGATCCGATTAAAAATAAACTCAGTATCAGGAAGCGTTTGGAAACTGAAAAAATGCCTTCATATAGCGTAGAAAATTGCGGCAAATAATACGCGGTTAACATCGCCACACAGTAGAATAAAATAAATAACGGCACAGTGATCTTTTTATTATCCCCCTTGAATAATAGCGCGCTGATAAATGCAACGGGAATAATCCACAATGCCCGCCCCAATTTAAGGGTAGTTGCGATTAACAATGCCTGATCACCGTACACAGAAGCTGCACCGACAACGGAAGAGGTATCATGAATCGCTATCGCACACCAAACCCCAAAGGCATGTTGCGTCATGTTCAGTAAATGGCCAATAAAGGGGAATAAAAATAGAGCGACTGAATTAAGAATAAATATTGTTGCAAGTGCAATGGAGGTTTGCTCCTCCTTTGCACCAATTGCCGGCCCTACCGCGGCAATGGCGCTACCACCGCAAATTGCAGTGCCAGATGCGATTAAATGACCGGTTTTTTGGTCTATTCCCAAACGTTGAGTGAGAAAACGGCCAATGATTAAGGTGCTCAGCAGTGAAAAAATAATCAGGCCGAAAGCATCTTTGCTGGCCGAAACAGCCTGCCCCAGATTAATGCCAAATCCTAAACCAATAATCGAGACAGCTAACAGTTTTTTGGTTAATAAATGGAGATTAGCATGTTTGGGAACCAATCCGAGCAAGGCAAGCGTGAAGCCGATAACCAATGCCAGAGGAGAGGAGATAACGGGTGATAAACAGAAAAAGGCGGCACTTATAAAAATCAGATCGCGTATTTGCCATTTTGAGTTGGTTAATAATCGTTGCATGCTCTTTCTCAATATGAAAAGGAGATACATTGTAAAGTAGTTTTGCCGTTCAGTATATTGGAACAGCATAAGCAAGTGCGGTATTTAGGGGACAGAATCGGTCATTTTTTATGCGGGGAAAGAGCATAAGGCTAAACAGCTTAGATAATTTGCCTGTTCCCGCCGTTGGAGCGCAGGTGGTAATAGGCGGCT
>DATCZZ010000063.1:0-5721 GCA_036525635.1 Psychromonas sp.
GCAGAATTGAGATTCGTTATTTAGGTGAGGAGCTTGTATTTGCAGAGCCGATAAGGGGAGAAGGATTTAGTTACGAAATAGAGCATATTTCAGCTCTTATCATTCAGGGTAAAACACAATCTGAATGGCTTCCTGCAGAAATAAGCCGCCAAGTGATTCAATTAATGGAAGAGTCCATCGCCAATTTTAACAAGCCGTTGTAAAGCTATTATTCAAGGCAGTGGCCACCGCATTTTCGAAAGCGAACAGGTTGAGAGTGACCTAAGCTGCCAAGTCGTTTTTGACCTTCATCTATTTAGATTTTTGGCTCACTTTAGTTATTTCCTTGAACCGAAAAAACTATGAACTATGGTCATTGACTATACCTACAGCCTGCATCCATGCATAAACGATTGTCGGCCCGGTAAACTTGAATCCGCGCCGTTTCATTTCCTTCGATATCGTCAGTGACAGTGCCGTTTGCGTATCCTGCGTGGTACCTCGGATTGGCTTGCCATTGGTAAAGGACCAGCAGAAGTCGGCAAAATCTTCATTATTTTGCTGCATGCCATTGAATATTTTGGCTCCTGCAATTGTGGCTTCTATTTTTGCACGAGAACGGACAATGCCGGTATTGCTCAGCAGATTTTCAATTTCCCGCTGTTCAAACTCTGCAACCTTTAGCGGATCAAAATTGGCAAATGCCTTTCTGAATGCATCACGTTTGCGAAGAATAATCGCCCAAGAAAGGCCAGCCTGAAACCCCTCAAGCATGAGAGTTTCCCAGAGTCGCCTTGCATCTTTTATCGGAACGCCCCACTCAGAATCGTGATAGTGTTGCATCATCGGGTTGCAGTTAGCCCAGCTGCAACGGTTTTTGCTATCCATGTTTTTACCCTCCCTTTACTCAACAAGTGTCATTTTAGTATCTGCAATGGTATTGACAAACTGACTGCCAAATACCGCCGGAGTCCGAAAAGCAGGCTTAATGTTCCCATTTATTATATGTAGTACAGCCATTGACGCTATCAAGAATGGCATGGGGAGTTCTGCCCTGACCATCGGTAATATATACCCTTGCCCGATAACGCTTGGTTCCTCCTTCTTTTTCCGAGGGCCCACCAGGCAGAGTGGCTGAAATTTCGGGGATGAGTGAATCTTCATCTCATCGTAAATTTAAAGTCGTAACTTCACTTAGCCCATACAGTATCAAAAACAAATGCGACTGTTGGGCAACCCCGAAAGATAAACAGGCCTGGCAATTTTAATCTTAAGCCTGCTGAATATGGTTGATAACCTTAAGCGCATCGACGCTTTCCGCAACGTCGTGAACCCGAACGATTTTCGCACCATTTAAAACCGCATAAATTGCCGCAGCAATACTTCCCGACAAGCGATTATGAACCTCTTTGCCGGTTATCTCACCAATCATGCGTTTGCGCGATAAGCCGACCAAAAGTGGATAGCGATCCGCACCATAAATATCGGCAATATGTTTAAGCAAATGAACATTTTGCTGGTGCGTTTTACCGAAACCGTATCCGGGATCGAGAATGATGCTCTTTTCACTTACGCCCGCCGCAATTAACTCGTCGATTTTTTGTTTAAAGAACATTGATACGTTATTAAGCACATCATGATTTTCAAGAGTATCGTGCATATGTTCGATATCACCGTCCATATGCATCACACAAACAGCAGCCCCAGTTTCTACCGCGCAATTAATTGCGGCAATATCGCGGAAGCCGTTAATGTCATTTAAAAGGTGGGCTCCCGCAGCTGCAGCCGCTTTCATTACCGGCGCTTTATAGCTGTCAATTGAAATCATTATGTCGAGAGATTTCGCGATATTTTCAATCACCGGGCAGACACGGTCGATTTCCTCCTGCACAGAGATTGGTTTCCAGCCTGGTCGAGTTGATTCACCACCTACATCAATTATCGATACGCCCTGATTTACCATTTCCTCTGCTTTAAACAGGCTTTGCTGTACTGTCCGATAGCGATCTCCATCAGAGAAAGAATCAGGCGTAACATTTAAAATACCCATTACCGCTGCGGTGGTTAAATCTAACTGACGCCCCTTTGCTTGAATGAACATCCACCCTCCCTTTAAGTTAAACCAATAAATAAAGGGATACATTTCTGTATCCCTAGGATTAATTACAATCAATACAATGGTGAGTTTATGCCCAGCTCGGCGTGACTTCAACCGGATAACCATCATTTTAGCGAAAGCCTTCAAGCTTGCTGGCCCCCACTATCCGAGTTTTTGTTGATGGCGCGGCTGAGCCGAGCCTGGTTGTTGATCAACTGACAGCACGTGAAGCAGAGCAGTTTGCTTTGCGGTGCGGTCCCGGCGTTGGCGGTTACTTTGCCAATCTCAAGGTAACAGTGCTCAAATAAACATTCTGTTTTTTAATAAATCCAAAAGCCAGGCAGAGCGACTATGTCGACAGGGTACTGTCGACTTGTCTGCCTGGGCCGATTAAAGCCGGTCAAACACACCTTAATCCAAATTTCGGACGCAGCTAACCCGAGCCCATTCACTGGCAACCAAGGAACTTTGAGCTTGCCCCTGTGATTTGCATCTACGTATCTGCTTCTCTTGTTGCCCAGCTGGCTGATGTGATAACTCAGATCGCTTATTTGCATATTGAACGATAGAGTGCTTAACACTTGGCATGAACTCTTTTTTGCTACTGAGTAACTGTCAGATCAGGTCTGAACTAATACACCTTATGACTCAGATCCCTAAACTCTTGCGGAGTAATTCCAGTGTGCATTTTAAATGCAGTAAAAAATGAACTGGGATGTTTGAAGCCACTATGAGACGCAATGCTTTTGATTGGATTGCGAGTGTTGCCAAGTAACACTTTAGCGTGATTAACACGCATGACAATCAGATATTGTTTGATCGATACGTTCAGCATTTTTTTAAACAGATTCATCGCATATTTGGGATGAAGTTTCACATGCGCGGCGATATCTTCAACTTTGATCTCTTGGTTATGTTTATTGGCTATATAGTCGAGCATCAGTTGCACGTTCTTGTAGCCGGTTTGATTAGCGTGACGCAAGGCGGCATCGCGCAGGAAACTGAACATCTCAACATCATAACCATATGAGCAAAGGCGGCGCAGCATTAAAAAGACCTCTTCCTGCACGATCGCCATTCGAGTTTCATCGTTCTCCTGGAAGCTGCTTAACCATCGATTACTTTCAGCAAAACTCACCACACCTTCAATACTGCGGGAAACCACTCCACCATTCATGAGCTGTTGAATAAATTCGCTGGATAGGGCCCGGCTTAAGAACGCTGAGAGTGGAATATTAATGATCCCCATAAGCGCATCTTCACTGACTTGCGAAACTCGGTGTGGGGTAACGGCCCAAAACAGCACCATTTGCCCGCTCTCTATGCGCACATTGGCGTTATTAAATGCGTATTCTAAGCTCCCCTTGTAGAGCACGTTGACTTCGATCTGCTGATGCCAATGGTATCCCGCCATCAGATGTGGTTGACGCAGTTCAAAGCAGAGCTCTTTATCGAGCGAAAAACATTGATCCGCTTCCTCTAGAGAAGTGCTGTTTTCCAACTCGCCGATAGATACCAGCTCCATTTTAACCCCTTAATTTAGTACCCAAAGGTAAGGTTGATAATTGTTAGAATAACTAATTTTATTATTCAATTCTATGCTCTGAGCCTGTTTATCACAATTCTCAATATATTCAGATCAAATTATGCGCGATTATGATCCTTTCAGTCTGGCTGATTGGTTGCAATCAGAGAGCATTCAATTCAAAAAGGTAAGATTTGGTGACCTGGGTTTTAAACTCGATTTGCTGCCGTTTCTGGAGCCTGTTATCGTGAGCGCAACAAAATAACAGCACTCCCTGCAAAAATAACCGTAACGGAAAATAGCAGAGAAATACGTGAGAACTCAACCTCTCAATATACCCAAAAACTAATGAAAGCGGCATTTGAAGTAGCCGCCTAAACCTGAGGAATTAACTATGAAACAACCTAAAATATGTTTAATCGGTGCTGGCAGCACGGTCTTTGCTAAAAACATCATCGGTGATGTTCTGCACCTGCCAGCATTCAAATCGTGCTCGATCTCTCTATTTGATATTAACCAAACACGTCTGGATGAATCGAATTTAGTGGTCACTAAACTCGCACAAAGCTTGGGGGCTACGCCTGCGATTACGGCAACAACAGATCGTCGTAGCGCGCTTAAGGATTCCGACTTCGTCGTGACCATGTTCCAAGTGGGAGGGTATGAGCCATCAACTGTGATTGATTTTGAAATTCCCAAATCCTACGGCTTACGCCAAACCATTGCCGATACGCTCGGTATTGGCGGTATTATGCGCGGCTTGCGTACTATCCCCGTGTTCTTGGATATTGCAGCGGACATGCGCGAAGTCTGTCCTGATGCAACCATGCTGAACTATGTTAATCCGATGGCGATGATTAGCCGAGCAATGACTCGTTTGTGCCCTGATATCAAATATGTCGGTCTGTGTCACTCAGTGCAAGGCACAGTGCAGGAGCTAGCCCATGATCTGGATATAGATCCTGCGAGCGTGCGCTATAAAGCAGCCGGTATCAACCATATGGCGTTCTACCTATCATTGGAAGTCAAAGATGAAAATGGCGATTACCAATCACTTTATCCAACTTTGATGGCTGGCTATGCTGATGGCCGTTTTCCTAAACCCAACCCGCATAACCCGCGCTGCTTGAATAAGGTTCGTTATGAAATGATGAAACGCCTGGGGTACTTTGTTACGGAATCTTCCGAGCACTTTTCTGAATACACGCCTTGGTTTATTAAAGAGGGGCGTGAAGATCTGATTGAGAAGTTTTCAATTCCACTTGATGAGTACCCGATTCGCTGTGTAGAGCAGATAGCTAACTGGAAGAATGAAGCGCAAGCGTATCGTGATGCTCAAGTTATTGAAGTCAAACAGTCCAAGGAGTATGCCAGCAAGATTATGAACTCAATGTGGACAGGCGAACTTTCGGTGATTTACGGTAACGTGGCGAATGCGGGACTGATTGATAACCTGCCCAGTCAATGTGCCGTGGAAGTGCCATGTCTGGTCGACAATACCGGGATTAATCCAGTTAAAATTGGAGAGCTGCCAGCTCACCTTGCAGCCCTAATGCGCACCAATGTCAACGTGCAAGAGCTAGTGGTAGAAGCATTTGCCAAGCAAAAACGTGAGCACGTTTACCATGCTGCTATGCTCGACCCCCACACTGGCGCTGAGCTAGATCTCGACCAGATTTGGGCTATGTGTGATGAGCTAATTGCCGCGCACGGTGATTTTATGCCTGAATTCCTACAAGCCAAATAAATCCACCTACCGCTTGTTTTGGGTCGAACTTTGTTTCGACCCTTTTTGTTTGCCCTGCAAAGCTTCTCACCTGCAAAACAGTGAGTTCACCCTGATGAGGGGAAGGTAACCTGAATGACTGGGATCAGATCTTGCCTTGAGCCCTTTTTTAGCCAAAGACAAGATCTCCTCCGAGCGGATCTCTTTTACTTGGAACCTGGTTTATATACGTTCTGGGCGAAGCGCATATTTCCCTGGTCCCAATAATAAGATTGCAATTGAAGCAAAAAGATAAGTAGCAATTCCTTCCACTGCCCACGCGCCAAATTTATCCAGAGTGAAGAAATCGCCGAGATGCAGCAGCCCAATCACAACAAGGCAAGTACCAATCAT